>CAYJSY010000009.1:0-14217 GCA_964372925.1 Candidatus Woesearchaeota archaeon | reverse complement strand
CACAGAAAATGTAGTACATTTTCTTGTGACCCAAAATTGAAAACTGTATATACTACCTAATAAATTATCTAGTTTTCAATTTATGGACATAACTACAGAAAAATTAGTGAAAAGATAATGAATAAATTGATGGTAAGATTTTGTTTACTAATAAAAAAACATACAAACATTTTTAAACTTTAATTTATTTCAATTTAAATGTTTGATAAAAAGTGTTCTGGATGCGGAAATAAAGTTAAAGAAGATTTTAGATTCTGTCCTTTTTGCAGTAGAGATTTAAGATCAAGGTACGAAATAGATGATTATGGTTTTTTAGGTAAAGATGATTTTATAGAGGATATAGAAGTTCCAGACGCATTTATGGAGAAAATGTTCAATAGTGCAATGAAAATTTTTGAAAAACAGTTAAAAAATTTTCACAATGAAAGAGATAATCAAAAACCACCTTTTTCAGGGCTTAATGTAAAATTTTTTATAAATGGGGAGAGAGCTTTCCCAGATAATAACAAACAGATCATTAAATTAGATAGTATTTCAAAAGAAAAATTAAAGAAATTAATGGAGCTGCCAAAAAAAGAACCAAAATCAAAAATAAAAAGACTTTCTGGAAAACTAATTTATGAGCTATACATCCCAGGAGTTAAGTCGATTAGTGATGTTTTAATTAGTAGACTTGAAAATTCAATTGAAATAAAAGCTATTGGAGAAGACAAGATTTACCTAAAAAATTTAAAGATTAATCTTCCAATATTAAAATATCAGCTGCTTAATGACATTTTGATTATAGAGATGCTATCAAGATAAGAATTTTAAACTTGATCTTCTCTCATATCCTAAATGACAGGATTCCTAAAAAATAATTTTTCTGATTTTTGAAATATTCTCTAACAAATAATTTTCTTGTATTAATTTCTTACTAGATATTAAAGAAAGTTTTAAATAACTACTTTATTAAATTATATTTAAGGTCCCGTAGCTCAGCCTGGTTAGAGCACGGCTCTGATAAGGCCGGGGTCCGCAGTTCAAATCTGCGCGGGACCATTTATTATTCATTTCCAACATAATTTTCTAAGAAAGATTCTAGATTATCTTTTTCATGTTCTACTCCTAATTTTTCATACAACCTCTCTCTAAAAACATCAACACTTCCATAAAGGCTTCTAATTGCATTTGGGAACATAGAATATCCTTTTTCATTTAAAACATTTTCAGCTGGCCATGTTTTCCAGTGATTTTTTTCCATGAGTTTTTTAGCTAGATTTAAAACATACTCTTCATCTTGCCAGGTACCATTTTTAGCAACTGTTTTTTCTCCCATAGAATTTCTTACAGAATTAAAACCATGGTGATATTTCTTAATGGCGCTGATTAAATTATTATAACCTAACTTTTTTAAGGTTTCCTGGCCCGGAAATCTTTTTAGTCTATGTTTTTTCTGAATTTTCTTTAATTGTTCTTGAACATAAGAAGAATTTTTTAAGTTTAGTTCTTGTTTATCATCACCAAATTCATTTCTTAGTAAGCTTCTTAAATTAACTAATCCATTAAAATGCTCTATAGCTGCAGCCGGAAGAGTAGAAAATCCTAACTCTCTTAGCTTGTCTTCTGTAGGAAGATTGCCATATTTTTCATAAAGTTCTTTTGCCTTGTTATAAGTATTTTCTTTGTTCCAAAATCTTATTTGCCTACGCCTTAAACTTAGTCCTAATTTTTTTCGATAATATGGATAACCACCATTTTTTTCAATGGCTCCTGCCAATTCTTTTCTTCCAATTTCAGAAAGGCCATCTTTTGTTGGAAGGTCACCTTGCTCTTTTAGAATTTCTTTGCAATCTTCTAGAATTTTATTTTCTGTCCAATAGCCATCCTCAACTTTATTAACTTTTAACCCTAATTTTCTCTTTATTTTAGTAAAGCTTGAATGTGCACTAATCGCGCCTACTAAATCTCCCCTCTCCATATCATAAAGTTCTTTTTGAGTTGGAAGATGCCCTTTTTCATTAACGATTTTTTTTGCTTCTTTTAAAATTCTTTCCTCTGTCCAATATCCTCTTTGTTTTTTATCTTCCTCTACTTTAAGAAGCCGTTTTATCCTAGAAAAACCACCATTTTTATTTATACCAACATTTAATGCTTTATATTTATCCTCTCTATTTTTAAGTTCTAATTGTGTTGGAAATTTTCCATATTCTTCTATAAACTCTAAGCACATATTTTTTGTTTTATTTAAAGTCCAATATCCTGCTTCTTTTTGTTGAGTTTGCTTGCCTAGTTTTTTAGCTATTTCATGCAATCCTTTATGATATTTATTTATTGCGCTTGGTAAAGAAGTATAACCAGCCTCATTCATTTCACTAGCACTTGGAAAATGACCTAACTTTATTTCTAATTCACTTAATATATTCTTAACATTTTCAAAATTTTTCCAGTAACCATTTGGAAGATAGTCTCTTTCATATCCCATTTTTTCCATAATACAATCTATTCCCCCATGGAATTTTTTTATTGCTCCAGGAATAGTTGAGTAGTTAGAATTTTTAAAATCTGTAAAAGTAGGGAATCTTCCTAGTTTTTTTATCATTTTATTTAAAACTTTTTCTATATTTCCCCAATTTTGCCAGTATCCTTTTGGTTTTTGGGTAATTTCATAGCCAAGTTTTTCTTTTACTTTTAACAATCCTCCATGATATTTTCCAATAGCTGAAATTAAATCCTGTCTACCTATACTTTCTAAATATCTTTGAGACGGGGATTCTTCTAAATTATTACATATTGTTTCTAATTCTTTCTTTATATTTTCAAAATCATTCCAGTAACCATGACTTTTTCTAGCAATTTCATATCCAAGTCTTTCTTTAACATTATTAATCCCACCATGATATTTCCCAATAGCCATTGCTAGAGAGCTCTTTCCTAACTTTATTAACTCGGCTTGTGTCGGGAAATGTTTTAATTTTTTAATAATTGGTTTTAACTCATAGTCTACATTTTCAAAACTATTCCAATATCCAGAGAGTTTTTTATTTTCTTTAATACCTAATTTTTCACGAACTTTTATTATTCCTCCATGATATTCTTTAATTCCTACGGCTAAACTTACTTGTCCATTTTTTCTCATTTCAGTACTTGTTGGAAAATGTCCAAGCTTTTTCTTTAACTTATTAATTTCTTTTTTCAAATTGCTCCAATCTTTCCAGTAACCATCTGGCTTTATTTCGTTTTTATATCCCATTAATTCTCTTACATTTCTAATTCCGCCATGATAGTCAGAAATTCCTGTGACTAGACCATTATAACCAAGTTCTTTTAGCTGTTCGGTCGAAGGAAACTCTTTTGTTTTTGCTATTATTTCTTCTAAAGTATCTCTAACATTATCAAAATCTTTCCAATGTCCCGAAGCTTGTTTAATAATTTTATAACCCATTTTCTCTCTCACTGCAATAAACCCGCCATGTTTTTGAACTGCTCTAGCAACTCCTGATAATCCAATACGACCAAGTTCCTCTTGGCTAGGAAAATGTCGAATTTGTTTGATAATAACTTTTAATTCCTTTTTTAAATTTGAAAATCTATCCCAGTAATTTCTTGGCTTTTTTTCTGGAGTATCATCTATAATCTCTGTATTTTTTCCTTCTAGATAACCTTCTAAAAATATTTCTAAGTTTTTATTACTCATTTTCTTCTCCTAAATAATTTTCTAAAAGTAATTTTAATCTGTCCTCTTCAAGATTTATTTCATAAAGGTCTCTTACTAAAATATTTCTTGCTTCTTTTGTTCTGCAATTATAAATTCTTTGATACCATACCAATACTCCCGCAAATACAAGCCTTCCATCTTTTTTTGTTCTTTGAAAATCCCATGAGGTTAGTTGGTCAGGATTCTTTTCGCTAATTTTTAAAAGTTCGTCAACTAAATCTTTTCTAAAATCATAATCATTATATTTGCTTTCATTTTTTCTTATTTCTAAACCATATCTTCTTGCTAATCTTGCAATAGTTGGTTCAGCTATTCCAAATATTTCACCTATTTTTTCTAAAGACATTCGTTGATCATAATACAATTTTTTTAATTCTTTCTTAGTTGGAGGTTTAAAATTTTTTGGTAATTTAGATTCTGAATTATCTCTCCTTTTAATATTAAATCTATCGCAATAATCTCTGATACATCCTTGTGTGACTCCAAAAATATCAGCTATCTGATTCATAGAAAGTCTATCTTCAAGATATAATTTCCTTAATTCTTTTTTGTTGGGAATTCTAGCACTTTTACTTATCCTTGATTCAGATATATTTCTTGTTGGAATATTATACTGATTTAACCAGTTACCTACTGTAACGTTAGCAACCCCTATTTTTTTCCCTATCTGGACAGTTGACATTCTTTGGTCGATATACATTTTTTTAAGCTTTTTTTTAGAAGGTTTTTTTACCCCCCATTTTAAATAATGCTCAGATAAAGTTCTTTTATATATTCCTAATTTTTCTAACCAATTACCAATTGACTTCCAACTTATATTTAATTCCTCACTTATATCAGCAGTTGATCTTCTATTATCAGAATATTCTTTTTTGAGATAAATTTCAATTGGTTCTTTAACTCTCTCTTCAACCTCAATCATTTTTTTAGTTTTTTTAAATATGTTTGGTAAATTCAGTTTTTTTCTTACCTCTTCAAACCCTTTATGATATAACGAAATTGCACGAGCTAAACTTGGTAGTCTGCTTTCTCTCATTTCAGTACTTGATGGAAAATGCCCTAACTTTTTTATCAGTTCTGTTACCGCTAAGCGTATATTATTAAAATCTCTCCAGAATTTATTTGGTTTTCTTTCTTCATAATTTAAATCTGGTTCTCTATTCTCAACATAATTTTCTAAAAATATTTCTAAATTACTCATTTTCTTCTCCTACATATTCTTCCAATAAATTCTCTAATTCACTTTCTGGGTTTATTCTTAGTTCCCTTTCTACTAAATTTCTTAAATTTCCAAGTCCGCCAAAATATTCTTTTGATAAGTTATAAATACTAGTAAGATGATTATTTCTTAATTCATCATATAATGGAAAATGCCCAAGTTCTTTAGAAAACTCTAAGACTTCATTATAAACAGTATCTTTATTCCAGTATTTATGAGGCTTTTTAACAATATTACAATCCATTTTTTCTCTTACTGTAATGAATCCACCATGTTTATTGATTGCTCGAGCAACTCCTGATAATCCCATGCGATTAAGTTCTTTCTGACTTGGAAAGTACCCGATTTTGCTAATTATTCCATTCAATTCAATCGCTAAATTATTCCAATCACCCCAATAATTCTTTGGTTTTACTCTTTCATTTAATCCTAATTCATTTCTTACCCAAGAAAATCCTTTTTTTCTACGATAAATTGCAGTTACTAATCCACCATATCCAAGCTTAATTAATTTTTTGCTTGAAGGTAAACCTCCTTTTTGGGAAACTATTTTTCTACAATCATCTAAAATTCTTTCTTCTGTCCAATATCCATCTGCAACTTTTTTTTGTTCTTCTCCTAATAATGTTCGGAATTTTCTAAATCCACCGTGATCTTCAATTGCTGATACAAGATCAGAATGACCTAATTCAACTAACTGCCTATGGTCAGGTAATTTTTCCCAGCTATTAGCTTCAATTACTTTTTTAGCTTCCTCAACAACATTTTTTTCATCATCCCAATATCCATTAGGTTTTCTTACTAAATCATAGCCCATTTTTTGTCTGATCTTAGGAAATCCTCCATGTTGATGAATCGCAGAACTAACCATACTATATCCATTTTTTTTAAGATACTTTTGTGATGGAAAATTACCTTTATTCTCTTCAAGGATTAGCTCTAATTCACGTTTAAGATTACTCCATGATTGCCAGTATCCGCTAGGTTTACCCATCTTCTCCTCCTACATAATCTTTCAACATATTTTCTAACTGATCTTTTTCTGAAGGTCTTCCAAGATACTCTCTTAATTTTTCTCTGAATGCTGGAATTCCACCATGATATTTTTGGACAGCATTAACAAAACTAGAATAACCATGCTCATTCAAAAATCGAGAACCTGGAAGTATATCTGTTTTAAATTCTTTTATTATATTAAACGCTTCTTCTTTTATATTTTCTAAATCTTTCCAATAGTTAAGCGATTTCTGCAATTGTGGTTTTCCAATTTTTTTTCTGAATACACAAATACCGCCATGATATTTTGCAATTCCAGAAGCGAGTCCGCTTTCACCTATTTTTCTGAATGAATCATAGCTTGGTATGGTTTCCCACCCATTTTCTTGCATTAATTCTAAAATTCTTTCTTTAGCATAATTAAAATCTTTTAACAACCCATCCTCAATCTTTTTTTGTTTCTCTCCTAGTAATTTCCTAAACTTTCTAAACCCTCCATGATATTGTATTGCTGATGATAAACTAGAGTAACCCTTTTTGCTTAAAAAATCAGAGGGAGGTAAACTATCCGCGCCAAATTCTTTAATCGCATCCCGTGCTTCTTGTAAAGCATATTCTAAATTCTCCCATGTACCTCTTCTCCTTGTCTTTTCTTTTTGTCCTAAATGCTTTTTTATCTTTCCTATGCTATGATGACGAGCTATACCTCGAACTAAACCTATATACCCAAGCTCATAAATTTTTTTTGTGGAAGGTAATTCTTCAAGATTATTTTCATCTAAAAATTCTTTTACTTTTTTTAAAGTAAACTCTAAATTTTTCCAGTTTGGTATTTCTTTTACTTTTTCTCCTAATTTCTTTCTGATATTATTTAATCCACCATGATATTTGTGTATAGCGCTTAGAAAACTGCCATACCCTAATTTACTCAATGTTAATTGTCCAGGCAGAACATAAAAACTATGCGCTTGAATAATGAGTCGTGCTTGTTCTAAAACATAATCTAAATTTTTCCAAGTTCCATAATTTCTATTCACTTGTTTTTCTCCTAATTTCCTTCTAAATTCTATATACCCTCCATTTCCTTGAATTGCCGATGCAAGATCAAAATGACCTAGCTTACATAATTCAGCGTTTGCTGGCAGTCTTTTCAGTTTATGAGTTTCAATTACTTTTTTTGCTTCATCAATAATATTTTGTTCTGTATCCCAATATCCATTAGGCTTTCTTACTAAAGAATAGCCCATTTTTTGTCTGATCTTAGGAAATCCTCCATGTTGATGAATCGCAGAACTAACCATACTATATCCATTTTTTTTAAGATACTTTTGTGATGGAAAATTACCTTTATTCTCTTCAAGGATTAGCTCTAATTCACGTTTAAGATTACTCCATGATTGCCAGTAACCTGCCGGTTTAACCATCCTCATTCACCCCCAATCTTCTTCACACTTTCCACAACACCATTAGCACTAACAGTAATCTCTCTTTTAGGATTAACAACTTCCTCATTTCCAGAACTTTTTTTACTTCTACCTTTTTTTCCACTTTTTCTTCCTTTACTATTAACAACAATAATGCTCTTTGATTCTCTTGGATCTCTAGGAGTTTCTTCAGCTTCATCAATTCCTAATGTCTCAAACCAAAAATCTTCTGGACTTGTTTTTGATGGTTTATCAATCTTTCTTGCTAACAACATGTAAGTATCTGACAATTTGGCTGAATAACTCTCTGCAAAATGCTCTCCATGTAAATTTCTTAATTTCCTGAAAGCATCCCTTGATAATGAAAATCCCTGATTTTTCTCACTAATAAGTTCAAAACCTAATCTCTCTAATCCAGAATAAAAACCATCCATAAATTTCATGTTTTTAACAATTAATTCAATTAATCCTTTAGGTTTGAGGATTCTGTTTGCTTCTAACAAATGGCTATGAACTTCTTGCGCATTTTTTAGTAATGAGATTGATTCATTATCAACCATATCAAATTGTTCTTTCTTGAATATGCTATCTCTTCCAGTCATACAACCCAAAACCTGATTAGGATTACTGCCTCTATCTAACATTAATTGAGAGGTGTCTCTATCTGTAATTTTTGGAACACTAAATTTATAATGTTTTAATAAAGGCCTTAAATTTTGATAGGCATTATATAATAATGACGGACCAGAACCTTCTGAAACAATGCTTCTTGGAAATTTAATCTCCTGATTTTTTGCTCTAGTTATTAAATCGCATATTTTTGCAGTATGAACTACATGAGGAGATAAATTAGGCAGGGTTTTCATATAAAGCTCAACAAACTCTGGATCTTTCCAGCAATCTAAAGGATCTTGTCCAATCCACTGCATAATTTTTTGTGCATCTGTTGTTGTATAAATAGCAAGACTTAAACTGCTAACTTTTCTACTCCCTCTAACCTTCTTTTTAATTTCAAAATCTAAAATATCTTCAATATTAGCATTATAGACATTAATAGAAACTCCGCCAACTGTTCTTTTAACTAATCCTCCAAATCTCTCTCCTTCAGTATCGCTTAATAAACTCCATTCTTCTTCTGTTGGAGGAACTCCATCCATTGCCATTTTAGCAATTATTCTTTTTTTATCAACATAATCTCTATTTTCTATATCAAGAGTGTCTTTGGCTCTTAGATGATTAACATAAACTTTTTTCTTCTGCCCCTTTCTTAATAATCTCCATAAAGCCTGCTCCTCTGTATCAGGAACATAATCCTCGTCTAAAAAATATACCCAGTTAGCAGAGGTAAAATCCATACTCTCCCCGCCTGTTTCAGTAGTACAAATTATTCCAGCTAAACCATCGTTTAAACCATCAACAACTTTTTCTCTTTCCTGAACATCAATAGTCCCATCAATAACACCTATCTCAAATTTCTTTTTAAAATTATTTTCAAGAGCTTCTTTTAAAATGATATCTAAGGTTTTGTTTAACTCAAGTTTTTCATATTCCTTTTTTAAACCCATTTCTCCATAACTTTCTTTTAATCCTTGATGGCCTTTTTCAGTAACTCCTTCTCTAAACATTGTAGAGAAAACAACGAATTTTTCATTTTTGGCTATAGGCCCTTCCAAAGAGGTTATTAACTGTTCTAGTTTTCTATATTTTGCAGAATTTCTCCAAGAAACTTGCCCTAAAACTCCAGCTCTTTTTAAAATCCCTGGATCAACTAGTCTAGGATCTACTAAAGACTTTCTTGCTTGAGGAAGCCAATATTTTGCCCTAAACTCAATTATATGATTGTAGATTTTTCTTTGTATTGGGTCTAAGGTAAGTTCGTGCTCTTTTTCACTCCAGTCTAAATTTTCATTAATATCTTCGGCGGTTCTCCTAACAGATTTTTCATTAAAAAAAGTATATAAAATTCTTGGAGAATTCTGGATTAATTCAAGGAATTTTTCTGGTTCTGGTAGTGTTCTTGGATTTAATAAATGATATTGGACTGCAAAATCTATTAACCCATTTGAAATAGGAGTTGCAGACATGGGCGTAAAATATTCTGAATTTAATGCCAACACTCTTGCTGCAGCACTATGAGAGGGTCTTCCTTTTAAAGTATTTTCTCTTAAAGTTTTAATATTATGACTCTCATCAAATATAACATAATCTACTCCTTTTTCAACTAGACTATCTATAAACAATTTTTCCCCTCCATTGACATTTGTTGTTAGCTGTTCATAATTTACAACTATCCATTTTTTTTCATCTAAACTTTCTAAAAATTTATCATCTTTTTTATTCGCGTCTATTACAATAGCATTTTGTTCATCTGCCAGATATCTTTCTCTCTCATTTCCTAATAATCCTTTTCTCCAGGCTTTTTTGGCTAGATTAGGACAGACAACAATGGCTTTTTTAAAATCTCTCCCCTGTTTTTTTAATTCTGCCTCAATTAGTGGTTGAGTAAGAATTGCAATAGCAGTTTTTCCTGTTCCTCCTCCATCCCAAATGCCAAACCGTCCGTCTTTCAAAAGATGATAAATTCCAATTTTTTGATGCAGAGAGGGAAGAACATTTTTTTCTCCTGTTTCAGGGTCTATGAAATTTTGATTAACCCCAACTAGATTAAGGTTTAGATAATTCCTATAAGTATCTCTTAAAACAGTATATGCTTCTCTAATATTTTCATCTGTCTCATTGGATGCAAGCGCCTCAAGCGTTTTTATTGCAGCTCTCTCCCCATGTTTAAAGACAGGAAAAACATCTCTTTCTGCTTTTTTATTTATCAAAATCTTCATCATTTTTTGATATTGTTCGTCTTCACTCGTTTCTGGTTTTGGTAAAGCAGATAATAAATCTCTTAAATGTGAGGGGAAAAAATTTGTTCCTGAAACAGTATTTCTTTTTTGTCTTTCAGGCAGAGCATATCCTTTTTTTCTATTAACTCCTGCGTTCAATACAATTTTATATAATCTACTAAAATCTCCTCCTACTCTTTCCCTAACCTCTGGGTTAAAACAAAAATGAGCTACAGTAACTAAATCACTATCTCTAACTTTATCAAAACCACTAATAATATCTAAATAATTTTTACCTTCTAGCTTTCCTCTTTTTTCTAAAGATTCTTCCATTTTTTTAAGAATCCTTTCAGCCCCTTCATATGTTAGTTTAAAACTGCCGTCTAACATTCCTTTTTCTTCAACTCTTTCAATTAGCTCTTGAGAGAGGCTTTTCTGTTTTGCTTCTTCTAGAGCAAGCTTAAGAGAACTTTTCCCGGGTTTTAAGAATCTAGTAGCATAGCTATTTCCGCCCTTCACTTGCATTTCACAATATTGTTGAAAATTGTTATAATTAGACATTTTATCCTCCAACATATTCCTCCAATAAATTTTCTAGAATTTTATTTTCAGATGGTTGCCCTAAATATTTTCTCAACTTTTTACGAAAGGTTAGGATTCCACTGTGATATTTTTCAATTGCTCTAATAAAGCTTCCATAACCTATTTTCACTAAAATTCTTCCGCTTGGTAATTCATTATATTCTATATGTTTTTCTAAAAATTCTGCTCCTTTTTCTAATGCAAACTCTAAGTTTCTCCAAATACCTTTTTTCATTCTTTTTCTTTTAAACTCAAAATTTTCTGACCATTTTTGTTTTAATCCATTCTCATACCAACTTCTTTCTTTTTTATTTTTACTTTCTTCTAAACTCTTAGGATTTCTTTCATCAAATCCGTTTTTTAATCCATAGTCTTTCCATTCTTCAAAATACTTAAAATAAACGAATGACTTTTCTTTTAATTTTTTAAACTTAAATTTATCTAACCAATGTTTTTTTTGCCCACGCTCATACCAAGACCTTTTTAATTTATTTTTATTTTTTTTAATTATGGCTGGATTTATCTCATCATAATTATTATTCAGACCGTGCTTTCTCCATTCTTCATATTTCTGCCAATATGCTTTTTTCATTTTTCTCCTCCCACATAATCTTTCAACATATTTTCTAACTGATCTTTTTCAGATGGTTGCCCTAAATGTTCTCTAAGTTTTTCGCGAAAGGTTGGAAAGCCGCCGTGATATTTTTTGATGGCCATTGCTAAACCAACCCTTCCTTTACTATACAGTACCTTTTGTGAAGGAAGAATTGTATAGCCATATTCTTCCATAAATCTAATGGCCTCTTTTTCAGTAAATACAGTATCTTTCCATTTTCCCTTTTCCATTATTTTTTTACCTTCACCAAGGATTTTTCTAAATTTATGGAATCCTCCATGATACTCTTTAATGGCCCAAGATAGACTATAGTCTCTTTCTAAATTTATTAAACCCCGATGAGAAGGAAGAGATTTTAATTTATGTTTTTTAATAAGTTTTTTTGCATACCTCACTGTGAAGTCTAGTGATTTCCACGAATTATTTTTGACTCTCTTGACTATCTTTTGTTCTTCTCCTAATAATTTTCTGAATTCATAGAAGCCGCCATGGTATCTACCAATTGCATAACTCAAAGAGCTATATCCAAGTTTATTAAATTCCCCTCCCGTAGGTAATAAAATTAATTTGTACTTTTTCATTACTTTCTTTACTTCCTTAATAACATATTTTTTATCTTTCAATAACCTATATTCAACTCTTAATTGTTTTTCTCCAAGTTTTTGTCTGATATATCTAAATCCTCCAGGATAATCGCTTATAGCATTAGCTAATCCTGAATATCCTAGTTCATACATTTTATGACGGCCAGGTAGATGATCAAGCTTATACTCACCTTTAATCTTTTTAGATTCATTGAGAATATTATCTAGATTTTTCCAGTAACCATTAGGCTTTTTTTTACTCATCTTCTCCTCCAACCTTTTTCAAACTTTCATTTTCCTTTTCCTGTTCATTTTTAACAGCATTATTTAAAGAATACTCTACAAAATGGCTTTTATTCCTAAACTTGCCAGTACCTACTAATTTATCGATTGATTTCAATAGAGTTTCTTCTAATGATACGCTTAATTTCTGTTTCATCTGGTTTTCCTCGAAAATCGAATGCTTGAGAATATTCTCATTGCATCCTATAATTCCGCATATTCTACGATATATAAACTTTACTATTTGTTACCCTTTTATAGTTATTAACAGAAATCTTTATAAACCCTTTATAGCTATTAAAATTAATATGTCAGAAACATTAGAAGCATATTTACACAAAAAAATTTTTGGAGAAAACCTTCCTAATGATTATTCTCCTAGTATGACAGCCGTTGTTTATACAATAATGGCTTCTATAGGAAGAAGTTTAAGTGAAAGAGCTTCTGTTAAACCTCGTTTAGAAGATTTTGCCATTGATAGTATTCCTAATTCAGTAAAGGATAATGAACTAATGAATTACACAAGAGAGTTTTATAAATCTCTAGGTTATGATGAATTTCAATTAGAAAGATTAGGTCCTGATATAAATTTTCGCAAAGAAGATAAAAAAATTGGAGTAAATTTAAGTTACAACCCATCTATTAAAACCTGTCTAGTAACTGTTTTAGATACGAGTTAATTAATATAAAATGGAAAACAAAAAAACTTTAGAATTGAAAATAATAAAGAATGATGTAAGTAAATCTGAAATTTGGTATATCCCATCTATTGTTTCAAGGAACGTTGATAGTAATGATTTTGAATATGTTTTAGCAAACATTAAAGATAGTGGGGAATTTACAAATTTTGCTGGAAAACATGCTGGAACAGTAAAAGAGCTTACTTTCCGTAGTTTAGATCCTGGTGATTTATCTCAAGCAGTTTTAAATTATGAAGAGTGGAATAAAATGGGTAGACCTTTAAAAATTCAAGAAACAAAAACTTATGAAGCAGCTAAATAAATTTTTATAAAAAATGTCAGAACCTAAAATCCCAAAACAAAAAACAAGAATAGACTTAGACTTTTTTAAAAGGCATGCTGAATATGTTGCAAAAGATTTGCTTGGAAGAGTGATGGTAAGGGAGAGAGTAGGAAAACCAACAATTTATGTAAGTTTAGAGGAAATTGCTGCTTATGAAGGCAAAGTGAAATCAATGACTAAAGGAGCTCTAGAATCTCCTGGAACTATTGGAATTTCAACGAAATATGGAAGAAACTTAATTGATATTTCAACTCTAGATATTTGTGAATATTCCTGTATTACTCTAATTTCTGGAGTTATTTTTGACTCTAGAGGATTTAGAGATTATGTTGATGGACCCGGGAATCTTGCAAAAACACTAGAAATTGATAAAAAATATGATGGAGTGCCTTTAAATTTTGCAAGAATATGGATTGGGGGAGATCCTATAGATAAAGATAGGATATTAAAAAGAAAATTGTCCAATCTACCTAAAAACTGCAAGGGATTTTTTTATTTTATATAAATTATTCATATCGTATGTATTTGTATTGGGGATTTTATTAACTACACTGCGTCTTAAATAATACCCCTTAATATAACTCTACAACAATTTTAAACATTTTTATTGGAATTATACAATTTATATTCGATAAAAATAAATAATATTAATCTTATTAGTTTTATAATGATTTTATAGCTAACAGAAAATAAATAATAATCTTAGAATTACCGAAGAGAGTTACCAAACCTAAAAAATGGAGCCACTAACTTATTGAGAGGGAGGTATTATGGTTTAGTGTAGTTAACTTATTTCAACATCTCTGTACTTATTAAATTAACTCCTTAAATCATATTATGTGATGTCCATAAATTGAAAACCGCGTAATAAATTATTAAATAATCTTTTTATAAATTTTTATTATCAGAAACTTTTTTCGTTTTACCATCGCCTAAAACTTCAAAATGTAATTTTGA
>CAYJSY010000008.1:0-14491 GCA_964372925.1 Candidatus Woesearchaeota archaeon | reverse complement strand
ATGAAAAAAGAAAAGAGTTTATTTTTAAGCGAAAGATATCCGCTTTATTTATTAATTATTACTATAATTATTTTTGGAATTACGGCAATTAATCCGCCCTATCCAAAAGATTTTATTTATGAGCATATTATGACAGTTATTTTTATTTTTTTTATAATTTTCAGTTATAGGAAGTTCAAACTTAGCAATCTATCCTATACCTTTATATTTATTTTTATGATTCTGCATATTATTGGGGCCAGATTCACTTATTCAGAGGTGCCTTATAACGAATTTATTATAAATTATTTTGGATTTGATTTAGATGAATTTTTTGGTTTTACAAGAAATCATTATGATAGACTGGTTCATTTTTCTTTTGGTCTTTTTTTGGCTTATCCTATCCGAGAAGTTTTTATGAGAATTGCTAATACAAAAGGAATCTGGTCTTTCTATTTACCTCTTGATGTTGTTATGGCTTTTTCTATGATTTATGAATTAATAGAGTATGGTTTTGTTTTATTTGTTGCAGAAGAGGTTAGTCATACCTATCTTGGAACTCAGGGAGATGTATGGGACGCTCATAAAGATATGTTTTTAGCAACTCTCGGGGGGTTTATTACACTGACTCTTACGTTCTTAATTAATTTAAAATATAAAGGAATGAAAATTTTAAAAGGAAGTTTTAAAGTATATAGAAAAACGCCTCTGGGTGAAGTAGAATTGTTAAAGATGATGAAGGCTAAGAATTAAGTTTGTTTTACATATCTTCTACAACCGGCACAAAAACAAATCCAGAAAATTCTTTTCTGTATATTCTATCATTAATTTTTTTAAATTGGAAAATAGAATTTTTTACAGGAGTTAGCAAAATTCCATTATTCTTTAATTGTTCAAATAAGTTTTTTGGTATTTTATTGTACGACGCGCTTACTAATATTCTATCAAATAGGACTTTTTCTGAATAACCTTGCGAACCATCCCTGAAAATAATTTTTATGTTTTTATGTTTTTTAAGAACTTTTTTTGAGCTATCAGCCAACTCCCCGATTCTTTCAATTCCATAGATATCAAAATTATCGATTTTTAATATTTTTAAAATTTCATTTATTAAAGCAAGAACATATCCAGAACCAGACCCCACCTCTAAAATTTTTATTTTATTATTTTTACTAGTAACGCCAAGTTTTTTATTATTAATATCATGTTTTTGACTTTTAGAATGTACAAACATCTCTCTTTTACTTAACCTATCGTGCTTCTCAATATAATTTTCTTTTTTATTATTACCAACTAAATTATCACTTACCAATTTATCATAATTATTAGTTAACTCGGTTAATTTATCCAATTCAAGTAAATTAAGCATAAATGCTATTGTATATGGCTGGCTTATGGTAGCTCCATTAGTTAGTGGAAGAGGGCAGTCTTCATATGCAAAAGACTTTAAGTTCTCTGGAACAAAAAGCTCTCTTTTTACTTTTTCAAATGCTTTAATTATGAAATCAGAAAATCTCTCTTTTTTTAATTCCAGCAACAATTGCTTTTTATCCATAAAATTATAATAAGAATGGATTATAAATGATTAACTATTTTTCTTTAAATAATAATGCTGGAAAAAAGTAAACCTCTGCTTTTAAGCAGAGGACGTCGCAATAAAGGCGACGTCTTTTTTCCTGTCTCAAAAACTTCAAACAAACCTACGCCCTCAGAAATTTCTAATTTCTGATCCTTCAAATTTTGATTTATCTTTTCTGGTTTAAATAAAAATTAATTTTGTTAGGATTAAATTCAGAGTCTTTTAAGATATTCAGAGCAAAATTTATTAATTTTAACCTTATAAAATTTGATTTTTTTGAGCCACCAAAAAAATCGTCATTATAAACAATAGGATTTGTTACAACAGCGATTCTAAAAGCTATATA
Source organism: Candidatus Woesearchaeota archaeon (assembly GCA_964372925.1). Lineage (GTDB taxonomy): Archaea > Nanobdellota > Nanobdellia > Pacearchaeales > GW2011-AR1 > ARS1285. The sequence goes on along the minus strand of CAYJSY010000008.1, from coordinate 12,587 downwards.
TGGTGCAATTATTTTTCTCATTTCTTTATCTCCTGTTCGTTTAAAATAATTATTCCAGAATAAATCAAAAATATCTTTGAAATCTCCTTTAAATCCATTTTCAGTTATTAATGAATACATTATAGGATTTATTATGAAAGCGGCAATGTCGTCTGCAGGTTCCCCAAATCTTCCTCTTGCTCTGTCTAAAACAGTAAATTTTTCATTTTCAAACCATAAATTTCCAGGATGATAGTCTCCATGTATCTCACATAACCTATCATGTAATCTCCTAGATTTATTCCAAAAATCAATACTTTTTTTAACTATTGCAAGCCATTTTTTTTCGAATATTTTAAAAGAAGAATCTGGGTGCATATCTAAAATTCCAATTAAACTTTCCCCGCTTCCCAAAGTATCTCTAATTTTCCTTCGGTATAAAGAGACAGATTTATTTTTGTTTTTATGAAGTTCAGCTAAAAAATTTGAAATAATAACAATTTTATTTTTTATTTTATAATCTAATTTTTTTGTCTCTTTTATTTTTTTGAAATCTTTGAATAAATCATCTCCTTTAGCCTCATCCATTAAAATATAAAATTCTTTAGCACCGTCTAAAGAAAGAAGGCTTTTATCTTTGTTTTGAGAAATAACATCGTAAGATTTTACATGATTTGGCATTTTATTGTAGTTGTCATGGGATTTTATAAGCGAAGCAGCCCTGTCTGAATAGTGGTCCATGCCAAGATTTTCGGTAAATAATGATTTTAATATTAGTCTTTGTTTTGTTTTTTCTGATGTAAACTCTATAAGATACCCGGTTCCTAAAACTCCACTTCCTAGTTTTTCAATTTTTAAATCAGAAATTTTTTTATTATACTTTTTTTCTAAATATTTTTTTAATTCAGAATTATCTATTTCCATTCTTCTAGTTTTTTAATAAAATTTTTATATTTTGATGATGCAAGTTTTTTGAAATAGTCATCATAAATATAATTAAGTGTTTGGTGAGCATGCCCTATTATGGTTGATACAACCTCAGCTAAATTTCTTTCTGGCTTTATCCTTTTGCAAAATTCGATTAAGCTAGGAATTGGCCACTCAAATAAACATAATGAATCAACATCATTGACGATTATATTTTCTAGAGGAGGTTTATTGTTAGTTAAGTATTTACTTCTATTAAGATTTCCGTCATGAGTCCAGATGCAGTCAACTATTCTATCAATATAAAATTTATCTATTTTAAATTCTTTTAAAAAATTGTAAGCTATTTTACAGCCTCTTTTAATATGGTCTTCCTCAACTGACTCATATTCTTTTGTATATCCGACATCATGTAATAACCCCCCTAATTCGCATATTAAAGGATCATTTTTTTGAAGTTTTTTCCCATAGTATAGACATTTTTTTGCAACTATTTCAACATGATCTGGAAAGTAAATGTCTTTATTTGGGGTTATTGATTCAACTTTTTTATACAGCTGACTTCTTTTTTCTCTGGAAATTGAAAAAACCATAAAAATTAAAAAAATTAGTTATTTTTAATAATATAGATAGTTTTAAGTATATTTTTTAGTTTAATATTTAATGGAGCCAAAAGAAAAATTTGTCAGGAGAGTTAGAGAACTTTTGAAAAATGATTATGATGTCGGTAGTTTTTTTGAATACTGCAAAACAGCTCCTAAGAAATCTATAAGGGTTAATACTTTAAAAATAACTATTGAAGAATTGTTAGAAAGATTGAAGAAAAAAGGATGGGAGACAAAACAGCCGTTTAAAGATTATCCATACATTATTACAATAGATAGCAAATTAGAACCTGGAGAACTTGGAAAAACAAAAGAGCATATTCTGGGTTATTATTATGTACAGGAAATTACTAGCATGATGCCTTTGTTAGCTCTAAAAATAAAAGAAAACGAAATTTTACTGGATTTATGTGCCGCTCCTGGAAGCAAGACAACCCAAGCCGCAGCGATTATGAAAAATAGCGGCAGTATAATTGCAAATGATATTTCTTTTTCAAGAATTTCTATACTATGCGCAAATTTGGAAAGATGCGGAGTAATGAACGCAATTGTTACGAGACATAGTGGAGTTGAGATATGCAGGGAATTAAAAAAACTTAATTTTAAGTTTGATAAAATATTAATAGATGCGCCGTGTTCAGGAGAGGGCAATATTAGATGCTCTCCAAGAACTTTTTTAGAATGGTCAGAGCCCTTATTGTTTTCTTTATCAAAAAAACAAAAAAAAATGCTGAATGAGGCAGCGGATTTATTAAAAGAAAATGGAGAGTTAGTTTATTCTACATGCACTTATTCTCCTGAAGAAAATGAGGCAGTTGTTCAAAGTTTAGTGGACAGAGGATTTAAGATAGTAGATGTAATCCTTCCATTAAAAACAAGAGAAGGTTTGACAGAGTGGAGAGATATTAAGTTTGATAGTAGCATGCGGAAAGCAATCAGAATTTATCATCACGACAATGACCTGGAGGGATTTTTTTTGTGTAAGTTGAAAAAAGTTGGATAAGAATTAAAATATCAAATAGACTATACTTTTTATCGTAACTATAACACATATTATTGTTGATTATTATTCTAAAAAGTTTTTTATATGGTTTATTCTTTAGTTTAAGATGAGAGATATATTTAAGAAACTTAAAGTTGGGGATAAAGTTGAGATAGATAGCAATGGAAAAATTGAGAAAGGAATTTTATTAGAAAGTTATGAGCCTGGGGTTTTGTTGTTAAAGTTAGATAATGGTTATAATATTGGTTTGAAAAAAGACGACGTGTCAAAAATTAAGATTTTAGAAAAAAGAAAAGAAGAAAAGAAAAAAGAGGAAATTAAATTAAGTGGAAAAAAACCAATAATAGATTTTTATTTAACTGGGGGAACTATAAGCAGTAAGCTAGACCCTGAAACAGGTGGAGTTAAATGGCTGATTAATCCGGCAGAGTTATTTAAAATCTATCCGGAAATTTTTGATATTGTTGATATTAGAGTTAAAAGCCCTTTTATGAAGGCTAGTGAGAATATGGACAGCAAGGATTGGACTAGACTGGCTAGATTAGTCGGCAAGAGCCTAAATGATAACAACGTGAGAGGGATTATTATAAGTCATGGAACAGATTTTTTGCATTACACAGCAAGCGCTCTAAGTTTTATGCTGGGAAAATTAAATAAACCGGTTGTTTTGACTTACTCTCAGAGAAGTTCTGATAGGGGAAGTTCTGACAGCAGGTTGAATTTAATCTGCAGTTCTTATGCTGCTCTTTCAGATATAGCTGAAGTTGTTTTAGTAGGTCATGCCAACTCAGGCGATGATTATTGTTATGTTTTGCAAGGAAATAAAGCCAGGAAAATGCATACATCTAGAAGAGATGCTTTTAAGCCAGTTAATTGCAAACCAATTGCTAAAATCTGGGCTGATGGAAAAATTGAAGTTTTAAGAGAGTTTAATAAAAGGAATAAAGACAAAATAAAAGTAGACGCTGTTTTTAACGATAAAATAGCTTTGGTTAATTTTTATCCGGGCCAGAATCCGGATATTTTAAATTATTATCTTAAAAAAGGATATAGAGGAATTGTTGTTGAGATGAGTGGTTTAGGACATGTTATCTCACAAGATAAAAATAATTGGATACCTAAACTAAAACAAGTTATTAAAAAAGGATTGCTTGTTTATGCAGCTCCTCAAACAATATATGGAAGATTAGATCCTTATGTTTACTCTCCTGGAAGAAAACTTCAGGAAATTGGAGTTGTTTTTTTAAATGACATTCTAGCTGAAACAGCATTTGTTAAATTAGGGTATTGTTTAGCAAAATCGAAGGGGAGAATAGGAGTTAATAAATTAATGATTTCAAATTTAGCTGGAGAATTCAATAATAGATTAGGCATAGAATTTATTGATAAGGATTTTTGGTCAGTTCTATAATCTGGCTGACAATTTTATTTAAAATGCTGGAAAATGTAAATCATCAACAATTATTAATCGATATTTGAGAGTAGATGATAAAAATGTAGGTTCTTTGATAAAATAAATCAAACTCTATAAATTATGTTATTTTTATTATAAATAACACTCCAATTACAGTCGACAGGATTTTCTGTTAAAACATAACTTACATTATTATCCTTTATAATTTGGTTTTTAGTTTCACAATTTGAGTTAAAAAAATTATATAGGACAGTAGAATTTCCATAAAAATACAGAGTTGCTAGCGGTTCATGACCTGATATGGGAAAAATGGCAGTTGATATTTCTGGACTTGAGATTATTTTACCATTTTTTTCTTGCTGTTTTAAAAATTTTAATGCCTCATAATTATCTTTATCAATAATTTTATATAATTTAATATTTTCAGGAATTGAAAAATAAGATTTGAAAATAAGGAAAATTATTAAAAAAATAAATAAAAATGCGATTATCTTAAATGTTTTTTCTTTGTAAGATTCTCTGTCAATTATATTAGTTTGTATCTTAATTATTCTTAAAATACTATACAATCCCAAAGAACTCAAAAATGGCAGAGAAATTGCAAGATAGTAGAGATTTCTTTGATATGGCGAAAGAAATGAAATTCCCGATAGTCGAAAAATTAGGATATAAATTAAAATTGTTATAGGCCATATGGCATAAATGGAATATTTATGAAATTTTTCTTTAGACGAGATTATATAAATAAATCCAATTAAAGATAAAAAATAACCAGTTAAGCTATACAACTCTAAGAAAGAGTTTTTAATTTCTAAAACCCCCCAACCTTGTTTAAATTGCAGTCTTATTATTATGTCTTTTATTGCATTAATTGCTGATAAATCTGTAAGTTTAATATAGAATAATATACTAATAAACGGGATTAATAAAAAAATCAGGAAGATAGGCTGTTTTTTTATGTAGTTTAAGTGAAATAAGCAAAAAATTAGTAAAATAGGAATTGAAAAGAGGACAGAAACTGCGTGAATTGGAATTAAAAAAATCATTATAATTAAGCTTGCTAAAATAAACTTGGGCTTTTGATTTAGAATTCCTTCTGAAAATAAATAAATATAAAGATAGATAAATGGTATTGAAAATGTTAGAGGCGTAAAAAACCATAAGCCAGTTATATTCACATTTGATTTTATTGAAGCAAAGAAAATAATTGAGAGCAAGGCTATTAAGAAGCTAGATTCTGAACTAGATGTCTTGTTTTTTACAATGAAAAATAAAATTAAAACAGAAATAATCGCAAAAATTGCCGGCAGAAATTTATAAAATAGAACAATATTTACAAAAGAAGAAATTATCAACAAGAAGAAATGAAATCCTAATTCTGTCGCAGAAAGACCTTTTTGAATTCCATCTTTTAGTTTAATAGATTCAGTTATATGATGCCATTCATCAATATGAATTGGAAATGGATTTTCAAAGTGAGGAGAATATACCAGTAAAAAAACAAATACTAATATTAAAATTAAAAATAAGTTTTTTTTCATCTTTATAAAAAATTCATTTAATCAAAGTATATAATAGTTATATATTTTATGATGGTAAATTTCGTTAGTTAATAACAAAAGTTAATAATAAAAAATACTTTACATTATAATAATACTTATATATCAATTTTTAGAGTTGATTTTATGAATTTAGAAAAAATATATTTATTCATTGTATTTTTTGGCATTTTATTATTTTTTGCTAATTTTTTATTAATTTATCTAGTATCTGGGCTAATATACCTTATTTTTTATTTTCTAGTATTTGTTTCTATAGTAATTTTTTTGTTTTTTATACTTTATTTGAGAATTCAGCATAATATTGAGATAAGTGGGAAAAAGATAGATACTAAAATAACAGATTATTATGATGAGCTTGTTATAGGATTAAAAGAATTGAAATCTAACATTAGTAATAAGTTTGAAGAGCAGGAACAAATTTATGAAGAAATTCTAGATCTTTTAGAAAAACTAACTATTGATAAAATTAAGAAAAGATAATTTAATACTTTAATCTTTTTTTTAATTCTAAAATTTTATTTATGATAAGATGCTTTTTGATAAATACCCCCTCCCCTTTAATAGTCACGAGTGTTCCTTTTTCTGGTTTATCCTTTAGAAAATCCCTACATGCCTTTTCTACACCAGGAGTAGCATCCCAATCATAATCATCAATAACAATTCTTGCTCCAGAAGTTAATCTTGGATAAACTTTTTTAAAACTATGGGTTATTGAAGAATAAAAATCCCCATCAAAAAATCCAAAAGAGATTTTTTTTGGGAATTTTCTGTTATGAATGTTATTAAACCACCCTTTATTGATAATTGGAGATTCTAGTTTAGCTTTTTTAAAATTTTCAATTAAAAATTCTTTAGGAACTTTAATAAAGCCTTTTTTAAAAAGCTTGCTTATTGGACTTTTGTTTTTATCTTCTTTTCCTTTTTCAGGCAACCCTTCAAAAGAATCATAAACATGAAATTTCTTATCTGAATTATAAGCATTTAGCAATCGTCTTATAAATAAAGAGGTTGTTCCAACATAACATCCTAATTCAACAACATCCCCTTCAATATTATTGTCTAACACTGTTTTTAAATTTTCTAGAACAACCTTTATTTGTTCTTTACTCATCATATCGGTACGGAGAATCTCATTTTCAGTTAATATTTTTTCTACTATATCCCCCTTCTGGCTATCTAATTTATCCATCTATAATTTAGCTCATAAATCTTTAAAAATATTTATAGATTCAATTAGGTATGTTAATTTTTTGGAATAAAATAAAAAGAACATTAGAATTAAGTTTTCAGCTGGCAAAAACTGGCTTTAAACTGAGAAATGAAGGCAGTTATTTTGGAATTTTTTGGTATTTGCTTAGTCCTCTATCATTATTTTTAATTCTGATTCTTATAAGCAAATTTGTTGGTATTTATAATCAAGAATATCCAATATATCTTTTAATCGGCTTGATAGTTTTTAATTTTTTCTCACATTCAATGGTACAATCTGCAAATTCAATTACCTATAATGCCCACATAATTAAATCAATGAAAATTAATCAAGAGTCATTAGTTATAGCTTCTGTTTTTCAGGCAATTTTTTCACATTTTTTTGAAATTGGTTTATTGATCATCTTTTTAATTTTTTATGAGAATAGTTTAATAGGATTATTTTTTTATCCATTAGTTTTTATTTTTTTTGTAATTTTTATATTAGGAATGTCTTTTATATTATCTACATTAGGCGTTTTTATTAGCGATTTAAATAATTTTCTTTCTGTATTAATAACTCTTTTATGGTTTACTACCCCTATTTTTTATTTTATCGATAAATCAAGTTTTCTTTATAATGCTAATTTATTTAATCCCGTATTCTATTTTATCGAAATTACTAGGGAGATTATTATTTATAACAGAGCTCCAGAGCTATGGATGATTTTTGTAGCAACTTTATCCAGTATACTCATCTTAATACTCGGCCTTTACCTTTTTAGTAAATATAAGTATAAATTTGCAGAGGCGTTATAATGGAATGTAAAATTACTATTGATAATATAACTAAAAGATTTCAAAGAGACTATAAGAAAAATGAAGGCATTTTAGCTAGATTATTATCTTTTTTAAATAAGAAAGATAAAATGGAATTTAATGCATTAAAAGATATCTCTTTTAAAGTTAATGAAGGAGAAATTTTTGGAATAATTGGAAAAAATGGATCTGGAAAATCAACTTTACTTAGAGTTATAGCTGGAATTTATAAACCAGATAATGGAAGTGTTAAAACAAAAGGAGAGATAATTTATCTGGCGGGGTTTGACCATGGACTTCAAAGAAAATTAACTATGAGAGAAAATATTTATCTTTTAGGAATTTTGAGGGGCTTGAGTAAAAAAGAGATAAATGAAAAATTTGATGAAATAGTTGATTTTTCTGGATTAAGAGAGTATTTAGATGCAAAGGTTTATCAATTTTCTGCTGGAATGATTAATAGATTAAGTTTTTCGATAACCTTTTTTTGTATAACTCACAAAAATCCAGATATTGTTTTAATAGACGAGATTTTTGGAGTTGGAGCCGATATAGATTTTAGAGAAAAATCATTAAAAAAAATGGAAGAGTTAATTAAAAAAGGCTCAAGTATTATTTTAGCTAGCCATGATTTAGAGCTAATAAAAAAATATTGTGATAAGATTATATGGCTGGATAATGGGAAATTAATCATTTTAGGAGGAAAAGAAGTTATAAACGCCTATATAAACGAATATGGGAAATAAAAAGCTAAAATGAAAATTATACTTTCAGTTATAATTCCTTGTTATAATGATGGAGAATTACTTTTAGAGGCAATTGAAAGTGTTGAAGAATACAATAAAATATATAAAAAAAACTGCTATGAAATAATAATTATTAATGATGGTTCAACTGATTCTAATACGATTAAAATTTTAAAAAAATTAGGTGAAAACTATAGAGTAATTAATCAAAAAAATAAAGGGCCATCAGCAGCAAGAAACAATGGAATTAAAAAAGCAAAAGGAAAGTATTTACTTTTTTTGGACTCTGATAACAAAATTGATCCTAAATACATAGAAAAAGGCATAGAGATTTTAGATAAAAATAAAGAAATAGGGGTGGTTTATAGTGATCTAAAACTTTTTGAGGAAAATTCAGAAGGACATATAAAAAAACTACAGGATTTTGATTTTTTTTTGTTGTTAATAGAAAATTATATTGACACTTGTGCAATTATTAGAAAAAAAGCATGGAACGATGTTAATGGATTTGATGAAAATCTTAATAAACTAGCTTGGGAAGACTGGGAGTTTTGGATTAGTATAGCTAAAAAAGGCTGGAAGTTTTATCATATTCAAGAGCCGCTTTTTTATTATAGAGATAGAAAAGATTCAAGAAATAAAGTTGTAAAAAACAAAAAAGTTAGAGAGAAAATTGTAAGATATATAATAGAGAAACATCTAGATATTATCTATAAAAAATATAATGAATTTTTTATAAAGAAAAATAATGAAAATGTAAACTTAAAGAATCAAAATGATACTTTAAAAACTGAAAATGTAAATTTAATAAATCAAATTGATAGTATTAAAGAAAGTATTAGTTGGAAAGGTATAACAAACATTCAAAAATTTATTGATTCCTTGCTTCAAAAAAATTCCGCTCTCTATAATAAATATATAAGCGGAATTTTAAAGGCAAGAAAGATTTTAAATAAAGAAAATTCAGAAAAGGAAGGCCCAAAAAAATATAGAAATCTTTTTTTAGAAAAAAAAGAAAAAGCTCTTAAAAATTTTAAAAACGAGTTTACTAAATTTGAAAATCCTTTAGTGTCTATTATTATACCCATATATAATAAGTTTGATTTTACTTTTGCCTGCTTGTCTAGTATCCATATAAATACAGAAATTCCTTATGAAGTTATTTTAATTGATAATGGTTCAGATGATAATACTAATAAATTAATAAAAAAGTTAAAAAATATTAAAATAATTAGAAATAAAGAAAATCTTGGTTTTGGGGAGGCTTGCAATCAGGGTGTTAAAATAGCTAGAGGAAAATATATTTTATTTTTGAATAATGACACTATTGTAAATGAAAACTGGCTATCCCCTCTTATTAAAACAATAGAAAATAAAGAACTTAATTGCGGGGTTGTTGGAAGCAGGCTAATTTTTCCAGACGGAACTTTACAAGAAGCAGGAAGCAAAATTTTTATTGATGGATCAACAAAAGGTTACGGGAGATTTGAAAACCCAGATGATCCAGAATACAATTATTTGAGAGAAGTCGATTATTGCTCTGGAGCATGTTTTTTAATAAAAAAGGATTTATTTAATGAAGTAGGGGGATTTGATGTTAGTTATTTTGCTTATTATGAAGATGTTGATTTATGCATGGAACTGAAAAAAAAGGACTATAAAATTTTTTACAATCCAGAATCAATTGTTTTTCATTACGAAAATGCAACTTCAGGATTAGAAATAGCTGTTAAGTCACACAAAAAAAATAGAATCAAATTTTTTGAAAAATGGAAAGATTTTTTGAGAAATTCTTATAAAACAAATACAAAAAAAGTTCTTTATCTTGATGATAGAATCCCCTCTCCAACCAGCGGAAGTGGATATTCAAGAGCTTATTTATTTGTTAATTTATTGAGAGAAATTGGTTGCAATATAACAATTTTTCCATTACAAGACTCTATAAAATATCAAGAAACTAAAGAGCTGCAAAATTTAGGAATCGAAGTATTTTATGGAAATTTAAATTTTGAGAAATTTTCTTTTAATAGGAAGGATTTTTATGATATTGTAATTATAAGCAGGCCGCATAATTTAGAAAAATCGTTTGAAATATGCAAGAAATTCTTTAAAAACTCAGTGATTATTTATGATGCAGAAGCTTTATTTTCTATAAGAGATATTCTTAAAAATAAAATTTATGGGAAAAATGTAAGTGAAAAGGAAGCGGAAGATTTAGTTAATAAAGAGATTAACTTGTTTAAAAATTCAGATTTAGTAATCTCTGTATCAGAAAATGAAAAAAAAGAATTTATTAAAAGAGGTTTTAATAATGTATTTCTTGTAGGGTATGGCACCGAAGTTAAAAACTCTGATAATAATTTTGAAAAAAGAAAAGATATTTTGTTTATTGGAGGCTATATAGTTCCAGGATCTCCTAATGAGGATGCCATTTTATTTTTTATTAAAGAAATTTTTTCACTCATTAAAAAAGAATTGGATTGCAAGTTATATATTGTTGGATATAATAAATCTAAAGAGATAGATAATCTCGCTTCTAATTATTCAGAATCTATTATTGTTACTGGTCATGTTAATGATTTAAAGAAATTTTATGATTCATGTAAATTATTTATTGTACCTCATAGATTTTCTTCAGGAATTCCTATTAAGTTATATGACGCCATGGCTAATGGCGTTCCTTGCGTTATTTCAAAATTAACTGCCGAACAAATGAACTTAAAAAACGAAAATTTATGTTTAATAGGAAAAGATAAAAAAGATTTCGCTGAAAAAATTATCAAATTAAATAATGATAAAAAACTCTGGATTAAGCTCAAAAAAAATTCTTTAGAATTTATTAAAAGTAATGGTATGGAAAAAATGAAAAGTGATTTGAATAAAGCAATTGATTTTGCCTTGAAAACAAAAAATAAATTTATTTCATAGATTAAATGATACTAAATTAAATTTTATTTTTTATATAGTTTTTTAATTTCTATCTTTATTTTTTTTATGAAAACTTTTGTATCGAATTTTTTTGCTTGTTTAGTGCAATTAGTTTTGTACATTAAAGGATTTTTTTTAAGATTTTTATTTATAAGTTTTATAGAGTTAACAATCTTATCCTCATTGATATCATCAATTAGTATTCCTGTTTTATTTGTAACCGTTTCTTTATAACCTCCTTCATTTGGAGCAATTACTGGTTTTCCTGAAGCCATCGCTTCAATTACAGTTAAGCCGTAGTCTTCATTTTTTGAAGTTGTTATCAATCCCCTGCATTTTGAATATAAATCTAGTAATTCTTTATCAGAAATCCACGATTTTATTTCTACATTTTTAGGCTTAATTTTCTCAATATAATCAAAGTATTTCTTAAAATGCCATGCTTTTTCATAACTTCCTACAATAATTAATCTTTCTTCCGGCATTTTTGAAAATGCTTTTAATTGCAAATCAACTCTTTTATGATTAATAAGCCTGTTAACAGATAACCAGTAATCTTTAGGTTTTTTGTATCTATATTTTTTAGTATCTACGGGCGGATAAATGACCGTAGAATCTTTATTAAGATATATTTTAATTCTGTTTTGAACATTTTTGGAAATAGCTATTAACTTATTAATTTTTTTTGAATCATGTTTGTTTATAAATCTTCTATAAAAAACCCACAAATCGAAAGCATATTTATTTAAATTGCAAAAGAGCAACGGCAGGTTATTTTTTGTATATCCATACAAATCCCAGATTTCTCTTGTTGGAGAGTAAACATACCAAAAATTAGGTTTATTATTTATACCGGCAGACATTGCCCAGTCCCCTCCAATAATATAAAAATCATACTTTTTTTTGAATTTTTTTTCAATATTTAAAAATTTAAATTTCCAGTAAATAGCTTCCTGTCTAAAAGGAGCGTTGATTGGAACCCGGCCAATACTAAAAATATTTTTTGTTGTAAAGCCTATTTTTTGAATTTTTTTTCTATCTATATTTGTTGTGTAAATATCTGCTTTTAATTCTCTAGCCATTATAAGATCAACTATTTCAGCTCCACCAATATTGTCTAGCGCGTTGTGAAATATTGCGATTTTCATTTTTAGATACTCCTAATATTTTGGTAATCTTTTTTAATATATAGTTATGCCCATAAATTGAAAACTAGATAATTTATTAGATAGTATATACAGTTTTCAATTTTGAGTCACAAGAAAATGTACTACATTTTCTGTACCCCAAAAACTCAACAAACAACCAACTAAAGTTGGTGGTAAGACACAGGGACTTTATGATACAGAGCAAAAATAAACCTCTGCTTTTAGGCAGAGGACAAATCTTTCAGATTTGTATTTTCACTCTGTCTCC
>CAYJSY010000007.1:0-14917 GCA_964372925.1 Candidatus Woesearchaeota archaeon | reverse complement strand
ATTAATTAATATACCTATTATATTTCACAGCTGTAACTTAATTTTGAAATTAACAAGATTTATAAACCAATTTTCAGAAATAATAATAAAGACTTGAATATTTTTGAACATAAAAAATCAAAATATGAAGAAGGATTTTCTATGTTTTTAATCAAATCAAAATTTTAAAATAATATGGATTTTTTTATAAAAAAAATTTTTGATGAAAAAACTGACGAACTAGTCCATTTACAATTTCAAAAATTTAGCAAAGGAATTTTTAGAGATAGAGCAATGATTAGAGTTACTAATTATAATGGAAAATTTAAAATAAATACGACTAACGAATATGCTAACGAATTTGTTAGGTTTATGGCAGAAAAGCTTGGAGATAATAAAACAAATGTTACCGGCGTGATTGTTTCTACTAGGGCGCTTGATGAAGAAATTGAGTTTGTAGATAAAAAACAGTTTATGGGAGTAAAGCAGTATGTTATTGAAAAAGAGATGGAAGGAAAGGAAATTTTAACCATATGTGATAAATTTCCAAACAGTTTTATGGGACTGTCTTTTAATGCTGATGGCAGTGAATTAAAAATAAAAGCAAAGGCTCCAAAATCCGGAAAACCCGCTTCTAAAGGAAAAGAAGAACCAAAAGTAGATTTTTGTAAATTAAATACTCTAGATAGAGATATTGTTAACAGTCTAGTTTTTGATTATGGAGAAGATTTTAAAAAAATAGAAATAAACCACGATTTTATTATAGACGAATTAGTGATTTCTGATGATTTAAAAAAAGAATTTGGAAATGACTTTTCTAAATTAAGGGAGTTTGCTAAGAGAAAAGGAAAGATTATTAGAAAGATTAAGATAGATGACAGGGAGATTATTAAGGAGACAAAGTTTGAGGCTTAATTATATAATCATAAATTATAGTTTCAACAATGTTTAAAAGTTATTTAATGTTAGGTGATGAAATAAATAGCTGGTTAAATTAACAATAAAAAATAAAGTTCAAAAAAAGCTTTCACTAATATTATTGCTATTTCTTATAAACGGGTTCCAACTCCATAGTTTTTTAAACAAGTGTTTTTTTATAAAATCGGCTCTGTAGCTTAGTGGTAAAGCGCGTCTCTCATGAGGACGAGATCGGGAGTTCAATTCTCCCCAGAGCCAGATTAATTTCAATATGTTTATAAACAGAAATAACTATTTTTTTATTTATTAGGGTTATAGTTTGACCTTTCCTTATTTATTTATTCAGGAAAAAAGATTAGTTATCTTTTTTATCTGCTAATTAAATTAATCTTAGTCAATGACAGAAACAGTTAATAATAAAAGAATTTATACTCGACTTTCCCAAAGCCAGAAGGATTTTTTTTGATTTAAAAGAATATTAATCTAAAACCTTATAAATAAGTAATAATTAACAATATTATGAAAAATAGTGTTAGCAAAATGGAAGGACAACAATTTGATAATAATATAAAAGATTTTATTGATAGTGATTTATTTAGAGATATGAAAAATAAAGTAATTAGTGAAGCTATTTCAGAGGCTAGCAAGAGTGCAAGAAGAGAATTAGAATTATTTAAATTTGAGATGGTTTATCCAGAAATTGTCTCTAAAAAAGAAAGAGAAGAAATTGAAAATGAAATTACTAATTTTAGAGAAAAAAAGTGGCAAGAAGCCTTAAAAAAAGTGGATGGTGATAAAGAAAAAGCTCTTATGTTAGTTTAGCGTTTCTTTCTAGATTCTCTTTTAAATTTCTCTTTGAATCTCTCTTTGGTACTTTTCCAGTATAATTCTCTTAGAGGTTTATCTACAGTTTGTTTTTCGTCTGTTGGAAAATAAGGAGCTGATATGTTTAGTAAGCCACATAATTCTCTAAAATGCTTGTTATTTGAATATATTAGATTAACTCCAGACGTTTTAAAATCAGCTATTATCCAAACATCTGGTGGATGAACTTCTATATTTTTTATTCTACCCTCTCTGTATAAATAAGTTACAAGATTTGAATTTATCCTCGTTTTTGGAATTGTTTTTATTTTATATTTCTCAAGGAAATTTTTGATTTTATTTCTAGCCTCATTTTCACCAAATCCATATTTTATTGTCAAAACTTTAAAAACCTCAGAACTTTCTATTTTTATTTCATTTCCTCCAACACATTCTTCATGAGTATAATTGAATAAAGAATCATGTAATATTTGCTGATATTTTTGAAATGCCTCTTCGTGATAAATTAAAGAGACTATAAATCCACTATCTAAACCAACACTTCTATTTCCATAAAATGAAGATTCTCTTTTAGTAAAAGAACCTCTTGTTCCCCCGATTTTCTTATTCATATTAGCATAACTAACTAGATACTTTTAAGATTTTTCCCTTTTTAGGATTAGAAAGTATTTACAAGAGAACTTTTATTTTCATCTCCCCAGAGCCATTTTAACAACACAAAACATAAATTTATAAACAAAAATACATTTTATAAATAATGAAAAAAGTTTCTAAGTTTGATTTAACAAAAATTAAAGCAATAATATTAAGCGTGATTATAGCAATAGTTTTAGCTGGTTTTGTTATCTATCTAATAGAGTCTTTTCATCCAAACAAACAGTGGGACGATTATTGTGAGAATGTAAGGGGGCCGAAAGTTATCCAGAAAGAAGGAGAGATTATTAATGAAACACAATGTGTTAGTGAAGGAGGAAAATGGAGAAATGGGTATTGTGATTATTATTATGAATGTCAGGAAAAGTATAATAAAGAAAATGAAAAACATAAATTAGTTGTTTTTGTGGTAGCTGTTCCGGCAGGTTTGGTATCTATTTTAATCGGAATAGTTCTCGCTCTTCCAAGCGTCTCTTCTGGATTAATGTTAGGAGGAGGATTTCTAACTTTATATGGAGTATCCCAGTACTGGACAGAGCTTTCAAACTGGATAAGGGCATTGATTTTAGGTATATTTTTAATAGTCCTGATATGGGTTGCCTATAAGAAATTAAGAAACTAAAATTTGCTTTAAAATTGTTAAATTATAGAGATATGCCTGAACACTCTAAATGTTACACCTAAGAAGAATTTGAAAAAAGAAAAAAATAGGATTGTTCAGCGTGTAGTTAAAGAGGGGATAGGGATATAAAGTTTATAAACAATACAATCTTTAAAATAAAATGAAAGAAAAGAGGAACAATAAAATAAATATAAAATCACAAATTACTATATTTATAATATTAGGTCTATTAATTTTAATTGTTTTGGTTTTATTATTTATTAGAGAAGATGTTGGAAAAATTTTTGTTGTAAAAACTACTTATGAGGAGATAGAGGACTGCGCAAAAAGCCCTGTAAAGGAAGGAATTGAGATTTTAAGTCTTCAGGGAGGAAGCATAAATCCCGAAAACTATCACCTGTATCAAGGAAAAAAAGTAGAGTATGTTTGTTATAATGATGAATATTTTAAAAAATGCGTTATGCAAAAGCCGATTTTAAAAAATTCTATAGAAGAGGAGCTAAAAAATTATGCAAAACCAAAAATTAGAAAATGTTTAAGCAGTTTAAAGGACAGTCTAGAAGAAAAAGGTTATGAAGTTTCAATGAAAGATGCTGAAGTTAATTTAGAAATAGTTCCTGATAATGTTTTAATTAGCTTGGACGCAGATTTAAAAATTTCAAAAGAGAGTACAGAAAACTATGATAATATAAAAACCGGATTAAAATCTAAAATTTATAATTTAATAATGATTGCTAATTCTATTATGAGTTGGGAGACAAACTTTGGAGACAGTGAAACTTTAAATTATATGCTGTACTATCCTTCAATAAAGGTTGAAAAAAAGAAGCAGGGAGAGGGAAGCAAGATATATATTATAACTGATAGAGATACAGAAGAAAAATTCATGTTTGCTATTAGAAGTATAGCAATTCCTCCCGGATTGATTGAGGTGAGATGACGAATGAAAACGAGTAAATTATAGTATTAAAATAGATAATCAAAAGAGAAATAGACCAAAGGTTAGTATATTAAAAGGTAATTATAAATCAAAAGAAAACAGAGATGAAGAGTAAAAAGAAGGTAAATAAGAGGAATATAATATTTGGATTTTATTAATAGCATCATTAGTATTATCCATTTTTAAATGAGGTTAAAGTGAAAAAGCTTAAAAATTTTGACTTGTTATTTTGGATTTTAGTAATTATATTCATTTTAGGATTAGCTTTGTTTATTAAGATTACTCTCTTTGGGGGTGTCAAATGAGAATAGGAAATTATTTTGATTTAGTTTTAAAAATAATACTTATAATATTAGGAATATTGATAATAATATGGATCTTGCAGCTTTTGTTTGGAGGAAGTCCGGGACTAGAAGAATTTAACTTTGCTTTAATTTTACTATTAGCTGGATTGCTTATACACTTGTATAGAGAAGTTGGAGTCATGAAAAATGATATGAAGCATAATTTTTCAAATATCAAAGATAGTTTTATTAATATAAAAAATGATATTAATTTAATCAAAGATAAATTAAAAATAAAGTCATAATGGAAAAAGAAATTTATTGCGAGGTAAAAAGATAAAATGGGATGGAAAGATTGGTTGACAGGAGGATTAATCTTAATGTTTATTTCAGGAATTGCATTAATAATGGGCTGTTATAAAATTATATCGCCTAGAGAATGCGGTACTTTATCTTATTTAATTTGGTTTATTACAGCTTTAATATTTTATTTTATCTTAGGAGCTATCATTATATGGATCATTAATAAAAGAAAATTAGAAGAACAAAAACTACCTTGGTTGAGAGGAGCAATTACCGGCTTGATTATATCAATTTTTATATTAATTATATATCTTGGTCTATTCTTTTCACATAAATATAGCGAGTTTGTAAGGACTATATTCTTGGTTTACGGAATAATATTTTATCCTTTAGGTTATTTATTTCTTACTCCAGGTCATTTTCTTCCTGATGTTAGATCAATTTTAATGATTGGTATACTATATTTTTTACCGTTTATAGTCATCGGCGCCCTACTCGGCTGGCTCTACGGCAAAATCAAATCCAAAAAACAAACTAAATTAACACTCAAAACATCTAAACGAAAATGAAAAAACTAGATAATATAAAAAAAAGCGGAGAGAGAGGCAAGAGAGGTTTGACTTATAATAATTTAATTGCTTTAAAATTTCAAGATAATTTAAGCTCTGATTTAGATAAAATGCGCTGCACTTCAAATCTTTCTTCATATAATGTAATTAAATTTCCTGCAAATTCTTTAGCAGGATGTTCTTTAAGTAATTTAGAAAATGATTTAATTGATAATTCTAATTTATCTTGGGGTATTCTTAACCAGACAACTGAAAATATTTTTTCTTTGGGATATGACCAGGAATCTGTAAAGTCCGCATCATTTGTAACTAAAACTCTTTGTTCTGATTTAGAGAATTCTGCTAATTTACCATTAGAAAGTTCTTTAGGTTTTGAGATTATATCCACTCCTTGTTTTTTTAGTGATTTTACTAATCTTGCATCAATATTTTCATCAGAAAGAAATTTAATTGAGTGGAACGCTGAATTGGACATTGTCTCTTCCTCTCATCAAATCAGCTGCATACTTAAGAGATGCTTTCACATGATCTTCAGTGATAGAAGGGAAGGCTTCATGAATTTCTTTAATAGGCATACCAGCCTCAAGCATCTCCAAAACTTGCCAGACCATAACTCTAGTTCCCTTAAAAGTAGGTTTGCCATGACAAATTTCAGTATCTGCAACAATATATTTATTGATCTCAATTCTCATAAAATAAATAAAAATGAAGAACTATTTAAAGTTATTGAAAAGTATAAGTTAAATAAATAGATAATCAAAAATAAGGATGAAACCAAAATTTGAAGAGATTAATAAGATAACCAAAGAAATATCTACGAATAAAAAAGTTAAAGCTATTTATTTATTTGGTAGTTATGCTATAGACAATCAAAGACCTCTATCCGATATAGATTTATGTATAATTGGAAAGCTTAAGGAAAAAGACAGGGTTAAAATTGCTGGATATGGCTCAGATAATTTAGATATATCTTTTTTTGATGAACTGCCTATTTATATCAAATTTAGAGTTTTTAAATATGGAAAACTTCTTTTTATTAAAGATAAGAAATTTTTACATTTAATTAGAATTATTACATTAAATCAATACAGAGATTTCAGACCAATAATTTATAAGAGAATAAAGGAGATATTTGAAAATGTATAATAAAGAAAGAATAAGCATTATTATTGAGGATATTAAAAAATATTCTCAAAAGTTAAAAGAAAGAAATATAAAAAAAACGAGATTTATCTCATTTGATTAAATATACTAATTATAATTATAATATTAATAATGAAATGAAAAGAGAAAATAATAAAATAACGGATAAAAAGAGAATGATGGGAAAGAGAACATCCGATTATCCTATTAGAAATTACCATTTAATAATCATCAGTTTATTTATCTTAATCTTAATTGGAATTTTAAATATTAATTTAGTTATTGCCCCAAACCATCAAAATACTCAAACTACTGGCCAGCAAACTCAAACTAACCAACAATCCCAAATATGGCCAGCATTCAATGTCTGTTGCGAAAAAACAAAAAATGGGGCCTGGTGCCAGAACACTAAAGAAGATCAATGTAACACAGGATTTAGAAAAACCCCTACAAGCTGTGATGCAACAAGCTATTGTAAGTTAGGATGTTGTGTTGATTCTGAAGAGGGATTGTGTATGCAAAATACTCCTCAAAAAGTTTGCGAGATTTCAAAAGGAACATGGATTGATGATGAAAAATGTCAGGTACCTCAATGTAATTTGGGATGTTGTATTATTGGCGATCAGGCTAGTTTTGTAACCCTGACAAGATGTAAAAGGCTTTCTAGTTTGTATGGATTGCAAACTGATTTTAGAAATAATATTAATAATGAGGCTACTTGTATACTGACTGCTTTTTCTAGTGAGAGAGGAGCCTGTGTTTTTGAGTCCGAGGGAAGTAAAACATGCAGAATGGCTACTAGAGCAGATTGCTTAAAAACAAGTGGAAATAGAACTAAAGGAGAATTCTTTAAAGAGTATTTATGCTCTGCAGATGAGCTTGCAACTAACTGCGGACCAACAACAGAGACTGCCTGTATAGAGGGTAAGGATGAGGTTTATTTTAGAGATAGCTGTGGCAATCCTGCAAATGTTTATGATGCAAATAAAATATACTCTAAAAATCCCGGATACTGGCAGAGAATAGTTCCAAAAAGCGAATCCTGTAACGTCAATTCTAATAATGGAAATGCTGGGTCAGCAACTTGTGGAAATTGCAACTATCTTTTAGGAAGCATTTGTAAGAAAGGAAAGGCCACATACGGAGATTTTGCATGTAAGGATATTAATTGTTATAATACAAAAAATGGAAAGGATTACAAAAATGGGGAGTCTTGGTGTAATTATCAAGGAGAGGTTGGAGATGGACAGGATACTGTTGGAAGCAGGCATTTCAGAGATATCTGCATTAACGGGGAGGAAATTGTAGAGGCTTGTGCTGATTTTAGAAACGAGATTTGTATAGAAAAAGAGCTTTCAACCTCGAATGGAAATTTTATTGAATCTGCGTGCAGAGTTAATAGATGGAATGATTGTATAGACCAAATTGATAAAGAATCTTGTGAGAATATTGACAGAAGAGAGTGTTACTGGACAACGGGTTATTATTATGATGGGAGTTCAAGCAAAACTAGTAAAGATAATAATATAAGGCCAGAGGTTGCAGAAACAGATACTAAAAAAGATAATTTTGGAATTATAAAAATTAGCAAGGAAAAAGAGGAAAAAAGAGGATTTTTGGGACTATTTGGCAAGAAAGATAAAAGTAAAAACCTAGAAGATAGAGGGGGAATCTGTCTGCCTAAATACCCGCCAGGACTGGAATTTTGGAATGAGGGAAATGCAAAAACTATATGCAGTCTAGGAAATTCGAAACAAACTATTCATTTTAAAGAAGGGTTTTTTGGCAAGAAAGAGTGCACAAAAAACTGTGAGGTGTTAACAAAAAAATGGGCCGATGATCTGAATAAGGTATGCACCTCTCTAGGAGACTGTGGAAATTTTATTAATATAGCAGGAAAATTTACAGATGATGGAGTTATTATAAAAGATAGTGGAAAAATCAGGAAAATATCACAGGGAGTTGCCGAATCTGCAGAACCAGAGAAAAAGGGGTTTTTTAAATGATAACAATAAATAAAATAATAAACAGGAAGAGAAATCAAGAAGAAGATTTAGCTACAAAAATAGGCTAGTTAATATTAATACTAAAAATGTTAAAAAAAAAGCTAGGAGAAATAAATATTGTTTGGAGAGTGATTAGAGATAAGTAGATGTAAAATGTTATCTATATTCATACTATCAAAAGATAAATTATAAAACAAAATTAAAAAAAAATTCAGAAATAAAATGATGACAAACTATAAAAAAGAGATGGTGAATAAAGGCAAGACAGATTATTATTCTAAAGGTCGATTTGTTAATAATTACTATTTTAAAAATACCGCAAAAAACCTAAAATGTTTTTTTATAATTTTAAATCTAATTTTAAGTGTAATTGCTTTTAGTTTTTTGATTAGTGCGCAGGAGGATAGTGCGGAGAGTAAGGCTTGTCCTGATTGTCCAGATGCTAACACAGGAGTTGCTCCTAGTAGTACCCCCACTCCTGCTCAAACTTCTGGAACACCGACTGATCCCTCTTCTGGAGAGGAAACTAAACCAGATGTTGATACTGGGGGCGCTGATCAAGGAGATCGGGATGAGCCTTTTATAGATAGAGGGTCTTCTGGTGGTGGGGGAGCTAGAGGCGGGGGTAGTGGTTTTTTTGATATGTTTTCAGATTTTAATCTGCAATCAATGGTTATGAAAGCTGGTTTGGGAGCGGCAATTTTTGGGTCGGTTGGGGCGGTTGCTGGGGGAGAAAATGGGGCGCAGTGGGGAGCTCTTGCAGGAGCAATTGGAGGAATAGCTTCTGCACTAACAGAAAAATCTTTTGGGCCTACCGGCTCTCTAATTTTTGGACTAGCTGTTGCCACCGCTATATTTATTTTTACATATAAAAAAGCATCAACAGAAATAACTGAATTTATGTGTCTGCCCTGGCAGGCTCCGATAGGAGGGGAGGATTGTGAATTATGTAATAAATTTGAGGAGTGTTCTGAATATACATGCAAAAGTCTTGGACAGGCCTGTGCTATAATAAATCAGGGAACTACTGAACAAAAATGTATCTGGCAGAATCCTCACGATGTTAACTCCCCTATAATTAAGTTTAAGGAAGTAAGCAAGGAACATGTTTTTAAACCAGATACAAGCGTAAGGCCTCCTGCAAGAGGGGTTACAATTAAACCAAAAGACAGAGAGTGTATTAGAGCTTTTTTTCCACTAGAATTTAAATTTGTAACTGATGAGCCCGCACAATGTAAAATCGATTATAATCTTACAAAAGGTTATGATGAGATGTCTTTCTATCTTAATGGCAACTCTTTACTTGACTATAATCATACTGAAAAATTATCTTTGCCAGGGCCAGACGCTCTTAATGCAGCAAATCCGGAGCTAAAAAATGATGGAAAATATAATCTGTTTGTTAGATGCAGAGATGCCAACGGTAATTTTAATCAGGACGCTTATTCAGTCAGCTTCTGTGTTGAAAAGGGCCCTGACACAACTCCCCCTATAATTGTAAATGTAAACATTCCAAGCGGAAATCCTGTTCAGTTTAATAAAACTAGTTTTAATCTAGAAGTTTATGTTAATGAACCATCTGAATGCAAGTGGTCTAGGGAGGATAGAAGTTATGATAATATGGAGGAATCAATGAATTGTGATACACAGTTATGGCAGATGAATAATCTTAATACTTACACATGCAGAGCTGTTTTAACAGGAATACAGGATAGAAAGGAAAATAAATATTATTTTAGATGCAAGGACAAGCCGGGAGCTTTAGAGGGAGACAGAAATGTAAATAGTCAGAGTCATATTTATACTTTAGTTGGAACACAACCACTAAATATTTTAGAAACTGCTCCTAACGGAACAATTAAGGGCTCTACAGAAGTTGTTCCGGTTTTCCTGAAAATTAAAACAGACAATGGTTATAAGAATGGAGAGTCTCTCTGTTATTATTATAATGATAATGAAAATAAACTGCCTGAAAGAGAGGAAGATTATGTTTTGTTCCATGAAACTAAATCAAATGAACATACTCAAAGACAGGACTTAGTTGCAAGAAATTATACTTATTATTTCAAGTGTGTTGATTTAGGAGGAAATGCAGAGTATAAATCAACTAAATTTAAAGTTGAAACAGATAGAGCCTCTCCAAAAGTTGTTAGGGTTTATAAAGAAGTTGATTTAAAAATAATTACAGATGAAAACTCTCAATGCACCTATTCTAATGAAAATTGCAATTTTGAGATAGAATCTGGAATAGAGATGATAAGCTTTGATAACTTTATACATACTGCAGAGTGGGTTTTAAATAAAAACTATTATGTAAGATGCAAGGATAAATACAACAATCAACCATTCCCAAATGTCTGCTCAATAATTGTAAGGCCATCACAAACAACAGGTTTAAATGAGTTTAATAGATAATAGTTTTAGCTAATTTTGGTTGATGTGACAAAAAATTTAGATAGTTGATAAATCAAAGATAATAGTAAATATTCTAAAGTAATTTATGATACAGAGCAAAAATAAGCCTCTGCTTTTAGGCAGTGGACAAATCTTTCAGATTTGTATTTTCGCTCTCTCTCCCAAAATCCAAACAAACCTACGCCCTCAGAAATTTCTAATTTCTGCTCCTTCAAAATTACATTTTGAAGTTTTAGGCGTAGGTAAAATACAAGAAGTTTTTGATTTACAGAAAAAGTTAAAGTGAAAAAATAGAGTTACTCAAAACTCTCAATTATCAAAAAATTTGCATAGAATCGAACTAAAAAGATAGTAAGATAAGGCGCCGAGCATATAATATTATCTACCTGTTTGATATTCTAAAGATGGTTTTGGTTTATCCTGTTTATCAGGTTTTTTTGGATTAAGAGCAACCTCAAAACTTATATCATCTCTATATTTTCCATCTACTTTAAAAACTGCGTAATAGCTGCCTGGTTTGAGAGTATTATCATAAAAAAGAACCTCTCCATATTCATTTGAACTTTTCCAGGATTTTACCAATTCGTCAGTTTTATTGAATATTTTGACTTCATAAGTTTGATTAGATTTATCTGATTTACTGAAAAAAGAGATTCTTTCTCTCTCTGCAAATTTTATTTTGCCTATGTCTTTTAATTCGTTATAATCAAATCTGCCGTTTTTATCTGAATCCTCCCATCTGCATAAGAAATTATCTGGTAGATTAGAATCTGATTTTTTTTGATCCCTGGCTTGAGAATTAACTAAATTAAATTCTTTTTTGTTCCACTGTCTTCCATCTAGATAAAATTCGGCTGAATATAATCCCTCTCCATGAGAGTTAACAATTTTCGATAGACTAGATGGTTTCCAACTTACATTTAAGGTTTGATTATTTTCATCAAATCTTCCTCTTGTAAAATGAACTAAATTTCCTTTTTTATCAACAAGCCTTATTCCATACTCTTTTCCTCTAATTCCGGTAATTGGTAGATGCATTCCATAAGTTAGATGCTCGTTAACTCTAAATGTTTTTCTATTTAATCCCTCCATTTCGTCTATTCTTTTAAGTCCATTGCCGTCAGAGTCTTTCCAGTAGTTTGCTGTAAAAGTTTGTGGTATAGAGCTTGGATCCTCTATTCTATATCTATTATCTCTCCTATCTGTACTATCTCTGGCTCTTTCGTTATAATACCTTTCTTTATAATAATTATTTCTCGCTCTGCTCTCTTCTATTAGCTGTGAATAAAGAAGAAAATTTAGTGTTCCATCAATAATATGAAGCCCTAAATGAGGAAAAGAGTCGTCATGATGGTAACCATGATGATAAGGTTCGAAAGAAAAGCGTGTCTGAAAGGGGTCAAAAAAATAATAACCTCCAAAATGTGAATGATGATTATGATGATAACCGGGATGATAGTCTTCTGCTTTAGAGTCAGGATTAGTAGCTATTAAACTTCCAGCTAAAACAAATGGGCTTACTATTTTGCTTATTAGACTCTGATTTTTCATATTATGTTAATAGCTTTTTCATATTTATATTTTTGGAATAATTTATAAATGATTTAAAAACTGGAGGTTTATAAAGCTTTCTATTATAACCACCAAACAGTTACAACAAACAGAAAGGTTTATAAACTCTGAATATCTATAAATATTAATAAAATGACAGATAAAACAGATTATTCAAGATTAGCATACGATGGTGTAAATGTCTCTATAAAAGATAATTTAATTTATTTATTCAGAGATAGATTTAATAAACCTGTTAATGGAATTAGCGTTCCTTTGGCAGCAATACCCAAAACTCAATTTGATAGAGAAATTAGTGCTTTAGAAAGCAGGATATACGAAGATGATAAAATTAATGACTCAGAATTAGTTGAATTACAATACAAATATGCAGAAATGCTAAGATTAAATGAGGATATAAACTAAAATGAAAAACAAAACAATAATAAATTTATTATATAGACTGAAGAGATTTTTTGATGGAGAGTCAGGAATAGTTGAAAAAGTAGAGCCTGCTCCATTTGTTAGATATGACGAAAAAGAAGATACTATCGATAGATTTAATTATTCTAAAGATTATTTTGGAAATCTTCCTAGTATGGTTACATTTAAAAATTCTCTTGGAGAGCTTGTAAAAAGACTAAGCCCTATAACAACAGAGGCGTTGCCAGATAACACTGGATTATATTATGCTTCAGCATATAAAAATTATAAAGTAGGAGATAACTTTCCATAAAAAATAACAAACAAAATGAAAAAAATATTAAAAAACAGAATGATAGATTTTTTAGTCGCATTTGCTCCAGTAATCGGAGGCGGGCTAGAAAGTCAGATAAATACTGCCATGGCTTATGAATCTCCAATTGTCCAGGAAAGCAGACAAAAACCTGCTCCAGCTCCAAAACCTGCTCAAGCTCCTGCGTCGATTTCAGAAGATTTAAAAAGAGATGGTTATGATAGAGGAAATAAAAAAGAAAGTAAAATCGAGAGGCCAAAATATCACCCCTCTATTGAGGATTATGAGAGACAGTTAGAGAGAGAAATTAGTCAGCTAGTACCTACTTATTATGAGTTTAATGTAGGATTTGATAATCCAGAAAAATCTCTTTTAAAGGAAAGGTTTAATAAAATTAGAGAAAATCCGAAAATTGTTCAGAATAATAAGCACTATCATGAATTTACTAAACATCTTAAAAGTCACTACGATAATAAAGAGATAAAGGGTTTTCTAGGACTAGGATTAAGCCTTTCTGAATTATCTGAAACCGTTGATGGAGGAAACGATCTTAAAAAAGAGCTAGGTTTTAGCATTAATTTAAATAATCCTAAAGAGAATGATAAAGCAGTTCTTTTCTTAATCTGGCTACAAAGCCAAAAAGATAGGACGATTAATAAAAATGATGGAGAGCTTTTTTATAGGGTTTTAGATGACATAGCTAAATCAGGAAAAATGCCTACAAGAGATTATAAGAGTAAAGAATTTGCGCATCTAGAATCTCGCCCCTATTCTGCAGATTACGAATCAGATGTTGATGTTAAAAGAGAGAAAAGAACTATTGAAGAGTTTGGTGGAATTTTGGGTGTAGTAAATTCAGCAATTTGGGGAGGCGTTGAGCCAGTTATAACTGATTATATTGATGAAGAGCTAGTTAATAAATGGTCGGGCCCTATAGGCAATAATGAATTGATGAACCTTCCTCCATTTCCAAAACTTTTATCATCTAGTTTTTATTTAAATGAAAATAAGAAAATAAACTTAGGAATGTTTTTTCCAGATAGAGTAAAAAAAGAAAAAATAAAAAATGCAGGAATTGAGCTATATAATCCAAGAGGCGAAAAAATAAAATCATGGAATTTTAAAGTTTATGAGCCTCTTGAAGTAGAAAATTTTGATCTTGAAAAAATAGTTAGAAAAAACGGCTTTGGTACTTATAATTCTGCTTTTTTTATTAATGATAAGTGCTGGAATGTCAGACAGTTTGAGGTTGGGTATTAGTTCTTTTTATTTAACTGATTATATCCGTTATTTAACAGTTTAATTACTAATTCTGCCTCATTTCCAGTTATATCGCGCCTATTATACGGTTTTTTATTTCTGTCCCAAATTTCTATGTATGCTCTTTCAGAGCCTGCCCCTCCCCCACGAATACTTATTGTATCTCGAGTGTTAAAACCAGAAGGAAGATATGTAGAAATTTTATCAAGAGTTTTATAATTCTCAGGCTTTGTTTTTGCTTTAAGACTCTCAATTAACTTGTCTCTTGTCACTAGAGAACTTAAAATTTGTATATCTAATCCTTTTGGAGACGCGTCTGTTACTTCTCCTTCTCCCACAACATATCTTGAATTTACAACATGTCCAGCATACCAATGAGTGGTTGGATTCCATCTAGAGCCATCTGTTCCCGTTGTGCCCTCAGTAAGTGGCGGAGGAGAAGATTCTAGTGGGTCTTTTTTAATTTCAACTCCTGGAACTCTATTTGCAAGAAACGTATCCTTTTCTTTACCCTCTCCTTTAACTCTAACTTCATCACTAGAAACCTGAAAATTTTCTGTTGTTCTTGATACAAATTCCAAAGATTTTTTATCTAATCTTTCTAATCCTGTTAATTCCCATTCTCCGTTTTCTGTGGCCTCTGTAACCCCTCTACCGACATCTCCCCCTTCAACTAAATATGTATAATAGTTTTCACCATTTTTGTTTTCAA
>CAYJSY010000006.1:0-15411 GCA_964372925.1 Candidatus Woesearchaeota archaeon | reverse complement strand
ACCATATACTTTAGTATCTGGTTTATTTAAATTTACTTGTTTCAATTTTAGATCACAAGAAAATGTACTGCATTTTCTGTACCCTAAAAACCCAACAAACAGCCAACTTTAATTGATGGTAAGACAGGAGGGTTTTTCTGATGCTAATAGTTGTAAAAATGTATTTTTAAATTTAACCTTTAATTTTTATTTATCTATTTCCATATTCATGCCACATTTATAACATCTATAATTTTTTGCAATCTGTTCTTCTGTTAAACTCTTCTTCCTCTTCTTCCATATGGTTTTTTAGGCCCTCCTCTTGGAGTCTTTGTTAAATCAACTATACTTAATATCTTAAATCCAGATCTTGTTAAAGATTTAATTGCACTATGCGCCCCGGGCCCCGGATTAGTCTGTCCAGTTTCAGCTCTTATTTTGACATAAAAGCCGGTTATTCCATTTTCTTTAGCCTCCTCAGAAATCCTCTGCGCTACAAACATAGCAACAGTAGGATTAGCTTTCAATCTGTCTTGTTTAGTAGACTGCCCGCCAGAAAACCTGGCAATAGTTTTTCCAGATAAGTCAGTTAAATTCATGATAGTATTATTAAATGTAGTATAAATATTTAATACGCCAGCTCTCTCTTTATTATCTTTTTTACTGACCTGTTCAGTATCATCTACTAAAGTATTCCCAGTATCTCTCTCATTTTCCATAATTTTATTCAATTCAGCCATTTTGATCTAATTGCTCTAATAATTTTTCTTTAATATCTTCGATGCCCTCTTTTTCTATTTTTAAGCTAATATTAACTTTGATAAGAGGCTCTTCTTGTAGACTTACCTGATAAGATGGTATGTTTACAACACTATCCCCTATAGAGACATGCTTGTGTGCTACTAACTGTCTGGACTGACTTATAGTATTTGCCAGACCGTTTAAAAATAGTATAGTTTGCAATCTTCTTTTCAACCAGTCTTCTTTATTTAAAGCAAGTGCATCTGAAATTTTGTCTATCTTAAATCCTCTTTTTTTAAGTTTTTCTACAAAGGCTTTTTTTTCTTCCTCGCTTTTAATAATCAGTTTTTTAGCTATATTCCTCGTTCTTTTAATAGATGCTTCTGCTTTCCAAATTTCTTTTTTATTTTTTAATCCATATTTTTCTTTAAGAAGTTCTTCTTCTTTCATCCTTAAACTATCATGAAGCCTTCTTGGTTTCAAATATCTGTTTCTTTTACGTTTCGGCATATTTATTATTTAGTTCTATTTTATCTTTTGATTATTTTTTCACTTCTTTTATTTTTTTAACTCCAACAGCTTTATTTTTTCCTTTTGATCTAAAATGACTCCTTGTTCTCTGTCCTCTTGTTGGCTGTCCAAGAGCGTGTCTAAACCCTCTATAAGATCTTATTTTTTTTAGTCTTCTAATATCAAATTCTTTTTTTATATCTAATTCGTTGGTAATTAAATGAAAATTCTTTCCACTCTCAAAATCTTTTCTTCTATTGATTAAAAAATCTGGAAGAATAGGATTTTTTAAAAATTCTGTAATTTTACTAATCTCACTCTCCTCTAATTCAGATATTTTTTTATTTGGATCTAACTTAAGTATTTTACAAATAGCGTTAGAGACAGCCCAGGAAATTCCTTTTATATATGTAAGGCCAACAAGGGTTTTTTTATCTCCTAATATATCTGTCTGAGCAATTCTGACGATATAAACATTTTTTGTTTGTTTCTGATTTTTATATTCATTTATTTCTTCCATGCATCATCTTAAATTAGTTATTTTTTAAATCTTGCTATTCTTAACAAATAAACAGTATTTTTCATTTCCAATAACCTCTTCTAAAAATCTTTTTTCAATGGCCTTTTTTGGATCTGGAAGATTAGTTACTCTATTTTTTAAATCATTAAAAGAGTTGAATAAACTTTTACCCCTCTCAATGATTATAGCTTCTGTATGTTTTTTGCCAAATCCAGGCAATAATCCCAATTGATGCAACCTTTTATTTATAGGTTCTGCTTTATTAAAAAACTCTACAAACTTGTTTTCATTTTCAGATACTGTTTTAGATATAAATTCATTTAATTGTTGTTTAGTAGTTTCAGTTATTTTATTATCTGGAAGTCTTCCAAGAATATAATACACTTTATCTCTTTTTCCCTCACCAATATAAACTTTTTCTCCAATTTCTAATTTTACATTTCTTCTAGGAACTATCTGAAGTAAGGTAAAATTTTTTATTCCTATAGCTTGAGCTATCGGCATCATATTTTTTTCTAGTGGATAACCATGAGACAAATAATCCAAAACTACAACATACTCTTCCTTTTCCATATTTATTATTTTGAATTTTTGACAATTTCAAGTATTTTATTAATCTCATCTTCATTTAAGCTAACATCGTTAAAAATTTTATTAACATCCGAAGCATCTTCCGGCAAAATATCAATTATTTTAACAATATGGTCTCTTTTTATTTTTATCAACTCTAATTTCTCCAATTTTTCTCTAATTTTTTTCACTTTTTCAGATTTTAATTTAACAAATCTTTTTAAAAATGGCTCAATTTCTTGTTTTTTTACACTGTCATCAATATCTTTAATAATGTCTTCAACTTCATTCATACTTATAGGTTCTCTATCTAATATCATTTTCTATTTTAGTTATATATATTTTAGTTAAATAATCATTATACTTTGATTGTGCGTTTTTAGTAGCCATTATTTTATTTATTATTAAACCATTATTTATCACTACATCGACCGTTCCATCATTATTTTCGTCGTAATAAATTTCATTATTCTTGCTTTCTCTATCAACATTTTTTATTAATAGAGTAGTTAATTTTGGTAAATTCTCTCTGTTTAATCTAACAATCTTGTCATTAATCTCGCCGTTAAAATAACCCGGATAATCAACAATCTCAGTTTTATCAGTCGCATTATACATGTAAATCAAACTTGTTAATTCAATCATCAAAGTTCCAGCTATACTATCTAATGTTTTTCTTATCATTTTATTTCAATTTTTTCAGATGAACCGGGTGTATTAAATATTTTTTTTCTTTATTAAAGTCGTTTATCTTAACGAGATAGTAATTGCCTCTTTTACCATCTATTAATCCTGATCTGCCCTGCAGTCTTTTTGGAAATTTTGGTTGAACAGCTAACTCTCTTTTTACAGAAACTCTCTCCCCACTCTTAAAATCTTTAAAATAATCACTAAGTCTGATTTTTCCGCGTTCTCTTGCCGATTTTCTTTTTATCATATATAATTAACCTCTCCATATTTTTTATAGAATTAATATGTTTAAAAATCTTACTATATCAACGGAAATTAATTTTCACATAAAATTTTTTCCTTGGTATTTAGAAAATGAAATTAAAGCATCAAAAAATTAATTTCATTTACTCTAGTTTTAAGCCCAGTTGGTCTGATCTAGATCCCCTCTATTATTGGCCTCTCGCATATTACTAACAATCGTATGAAACATTTTTTCTCCAAAAACTCCAATTCCGCATTTTTTACAAAAGTCAATGACATCCTCATTAATCTCGCACTTACAATAAATACATTTTTTCATTTTAGTTCAAACATCAATTACTAAATTAGTTAGTTTATAAATATTTATATTTTGAGAATTAAGTTTATAAATGAAACTTTTAAAATCCTTATAAACTGTTAAGCCATTTATTTATTTTTTATAAATGCTAATTTTATGATAATTATTCATACCTCAAGGCGTCAACTGGTTTTAACCTAGAGGCCTGTAAGGCAGGAAATACCCCTGATATTATTCCTATAATAAATGAAAAAATTAAAGACATAAAAATTTACAAATAACCATGTTTAAAAGCTTTTTTATAATAAAAACTCTTTATAATCTATGATAAAAAAACTAAAAAAAGAGGATATCTTAACCATGATAAACTCAATTTTTTTAAAAAATTCTTCCAAAAAAGAAATTAAAAAATTAAAAAGGTTGTCTATGTCAAAGAATATTAAATTAGGAAATTTAAGAAAAAAGTTCTGTAAAAAATGTTTAGCTTATTTTACTTCAGAAACAAGTGAAATTAGAATAAAAAAACACCATAAAACTGTGAGATGTAAAAATTGCGGATATATTAGCAGATGGAAAATTAAAATGAAATGAAACCTATTTATTAATTAGTTTTAAAAAATCCATCAATTAATTATTTTCATCTTTTCTATAAATATAAATTGCTCAAATTAAGAAATAACCAACTCAAAATATTAAAGGTAATCTTTATAAAACTTCCTGATTATCTTAATAAATGGAAAAAAACTATCTTGTAATTTTAATCATTGCAGTTCTAGCTATATCCGCATACGTTTTTATTAATTTACCAAAACAAGACAAAGTTATATCAGTTACAGGAATATCCGAATTAAAATCAAACCCCGAACTTATATCAGTATATATTTCTGTTGAAACACTAGATAATTCTGCTCAAAACTCAAAAGATAAAAATGCAGAAATTTCTGATAAACTCTTTTCAGAATTAATCAAATTAGGATTAGACAAAAAAGATATTCAGACCGAAAATTTTAATGTTTATGAAGAATTTGATTACTATTCAAATGAAAGAAAATCAAAAGGATGGAAAACTGTAAATAATATCATTGTAAAAACAGCTAATTTTGATAAAACTGGCTCTATTGTTGATATAGCCATCGATAATAAAGGCCTTGTACATAATATCAATTTTGAACTAACTCAGGAAACTCAAAACAAGCTAAAAACTCAAGTACTAAAAAATGCTGCAGAAGACGCAAGAAATAAAGCAAATGCTCTAGCTGAAGGAAGCGGTTCAAAAATTGTCAGTATACTATCAATTACCTCTCAAGAATCTAGTTATATTCCCTATCCCATTTATGCTTATGTGGAGGGAACAGACAGAAAAGATGTAAAACAGACTGTAACAAACATCTTTCCTAAAGAACTTACTATAACTGCCAATATCCAAGCAACTTATAAGATTAGATAATTTTTATAAAATGATAGTTTTTTATTAGTATATAAATTTAGTACACTTTAATTTAAAATTATAATTAACTAATTAAACATAAAAACTGTAATCATATTATTAGATATAGAAATTAACCATTGTGATATAACGCAGAAAAAAAGACAAAGATTTTTGACAATAGAGTTTTGACTTTGTCATCTCAATTGACTTTTAGAAGGATTGATCATAGCTATTGCCTCTTTTAGAACATCAGAATAATTACTGTATAAAGTAAAAAGAATTTTCCGAAAATCTTTAAAACTGTTTATATTAGTTTTATCGCCATAACCAAAACGTTCTTCAAATCTTTCTGATGGCATAATAATGCCCTCATCGTCAAATGATATATACTTTAATAGTTTGTGGTTTGGATTAAGTTTTTTTAATACTTCATAATTTCTATCAATTTCATTTATAATAATTTCTAACATAAAATTATAATCGAGCGTCCCTTTAAAAAATCAGAATTTTTTGAATTTATTTACTAATTCTAAAGTATCGGCCTGTCCTAAAAACATACTTCTGCAACAATATCTTTTTAATTCTAATTCATCAAGAACTTTTTTTGAGTCCTCCTTTTTATTTTCAACTCTATCTTTGAACTCTTCCCACAAATGAGCGATTGGCTTTCCACAACTAAAACATCTGATTGGTATAATCATTTTTTTATGCTAGTTTTATTAATTTTTTAGATTCTTCACCTCTTTGTTTAATACTCTATTTCAACTCTTCATCCCTTTTTATAATAATATCCTTAATAACAATTTCCTCTACCTCTCTATTTTTTAGTCTATAAAATCCCTCTCTTAATGGATTGTCATTAGCATCTATATATTATCTAACCACTCTAATCTTAATTTTTCTTAGATATTTATTATCTTAGTTTTTATTAAACATTGTGAAGACAACTTATAAGTTTCACTTCCTTTCGGAAACTATTCTTATAACATAGCCTGCTTAACTTCTGTATTCGGAATGGGAACAGGTGTTTCCAGACTATTATGGTCGTCTTCATAATTAACTAAAATTAAGCATTTATAAAGCTTTTTATATAACTTTTTCTAACTCTTTATAAGCAGGGGTAGCGAAGTGGTCAAACGCGCAGGACTCAAGATTCTGTGGCTTAGTGCCTTCGTAGGTTCGAATCCTACCCCCTGCATGATTTATTAAATATTCAGTGAAGAAACTAAATCTACTAAGGTTTTTACCCGATTTCCTGAAAATCTTTCTCTTTCCTTCTGAGCATCAATTCTCTTAATGGCCTCTTTTGTAAATAATTTATAAAAACCCTTTAAATAGCTGTTCATGATTCCTGTCCAATCAAGCTGCGCAACTATTTCAGTTTTTGTTGCATTTTGAGCATTTGCAAAAAAATTAGGTATATGCTTCCTATTTTTTTGATTTACAGCTTCAATAATTTTTGGTAGTCTTTCAACAGCGTAGCTTCCAACAATTGTAAAATCTGTATAATCAGCATTTCCAATATTTTTAGTTATAGATACGCTTCCCTCTTCATCTTGATAATTGCTATCAATTTTTTTCATAAGTCCTTTTTGACTCAAGACTAGATAATATTTCTTATCTAGACATCCCAGTCTTTCTGGATTAATTATAAAGATAGATTCTATATCATTAGATTTCAATACCGCCCCCACATCAACCCTGCCATCAAAGAAAAAAGAATTCCAGGCAACTGAAACTTCTTTTGAATAATTATCAACAAGGGCTATTTGCTTCTTATCGTAAAAATCATATAAAATACCAACTCTTTGATAAAAATTTCCTTCTTCTTGGTCAAAACAATCATCTTCCCATAATATCCATACTATATCAACTACCTTTATACTTTCTTTTTAAATTTTATTACTAACTTGACAGACTAAAAACTCCTTTCTGAAATAAAAATAAGCTTACTATTATTACAATAATAATATGAACATTTATAGAACTAGAGGCGATTATAATAATCGAGCTAGTTACGTCTAACATACTGGTAATATTAGGTTTTATAAAAAAAACCATTCCTTTTACCAATAAAAAAATCCCTAACAATAAAATTAGGCTGTTTAAATAGTTTATATTAAAAATTTTAGCTATAAAAAATAAAACAGAAATAACAATATCCAAAATCCCGAAAAGTTTTATTAGCATTTTTTAGTTTAGTTAATTTATTAGTAAATTATGCTTATCAAAAAATAACCTCTATAATTCATAAGCCTCCAATCTTACTACCTCTATATTCACTAATCATTTTAATTTTTAAAAATATTTAACTATCACAATAGGTTTTTTAAACTATTTACATATTTTAAAACTATCTTTTGCTCCTGTAGCTCAGTCTGGATAGAGCACAAGGTTCCTAACCTTGGTGTCGCAGGTTCAAATCCTGCCAGGAGCATTTTATTTAAGATATAACATATACTATGAGTTATCTTTAGGTTAGCTAATCTTGAGAATTTATAGAACAAATAAATATCATCCAACAATCACAAAATCTTTATATACTAGTTTCTATCTCTAAATTAATAATTGGTTACTCTTAAAATGTTTAATCTACCAAATTTACCATATACTTTTGATGCATTAGAGCCCTATATAGATGCAAAAACCATGGAAATTCATCATGGCAAACATCATAAAACTTATGTCGATAAACTAAATGCGGCTCTAGAAAAGTATCCAGAGCTAGCTAAAAAAGATGTTAAAGAGTTATTAAAGGATTTAAATGCTCTTCCAGAAGATATCAGAACAGCTGTAAGAAATCATGGAGGAGGGCATTTTAATCACAGCCTTTTTTGGACTTTATTAAAAAAAGATGTGAAATTTAAAGGAGAAATTGCTAAAGCCATTAATTCAAAATTTGGGGATTTTGAAGGTTTTAAAAAACAAATTATCGATGCAGCAATGTCAAGATTTGGTAGCGGATGGGCATGGCTTGTTTTAAATAATGGAGAGTTAGAAATAATTAGTACGCCAAATCAAGATTCTCCGGTAACCGATGGAAAAATTCCAATTTTAGGGTTAGATGTGTGGGAGCATGCTTATTACATTAAATATCAAAATAGGAGAAATGAGTATATAGAAGCTTTTTTTAATGTCATTAATTGGGACCAGGTTAATAACAATTATAAGGAAGCTAAATATAAATGAAAAAATATAAATATAAGTGATGATATAATATAAAATGCCACAAGAACAAATACAAAGAATAACAGAAGACATTCTAATTTCAGAGATACTAACTAAAAATCCTAGTAAATCAGGGATTTTAGCAGAAATGCTTCTAGATTTTGGAATACACTGCGTTGGATGCGGAGCATCAACTTTTGAAACGCTTGGTCAGGGAGTTTTAGGACATGGTTTTTCAGAACAACAATTAAAAAAATTAATTGACGATTTAAATAAGGTTGTATCAGAAGAAAGTGAAACAAACAATAAGCTATTTATAAAAAAAGAAGATTTTAAATTAAGCTTAACAGATGTTGCTTTGAAAAAAGTAAAAGAAACTATGAAAAAAAGTGGGAAGAAAAATTCTTCATTAAGAGTTTCGGTTATTGCAGGGGGCTGCTCTGGTTATCTTTATGACATGCGATTTATAGATAAACCATCAAAAGAAGATTTAAATTTTAAGCAAGACACAGTTAACATAGCTGTAGATAAAAATAGCACAGAAATGCTTCATGGAATGACAATAGATTATATCGATACCTTAAACGAATCTGGTTTTAAATTTAACAATCCCAACGCGGAACATGGTTGCGGATGCGGAAAGAGTTTTGGATAATTCTGAAAACTTTACTATCAATTAGTTAAGCTTTTCATAGAGAAAATTTATAAACAATAATTTCATAGAACTATTATGGAAACTATAAAAAATGAAATAAAATTAAAACCAACAGATTTTATACCATTAATGGGATATTTTACATATCCAGTTAGATGTGGCGAAGCTAATGCGGAGGCAACTATCAATAAGGACATTCCACATGAAGGATTTGAATATAACTCAAAAAATATTGGATGGTTGCTATATCATTCTGCCTTTATTTTAGGAATAACATTTTCTCCTTTAATATACCAAGGATTAGAAAATTTAATGAAATAATTCTCATAAATCTTCTATAATTATTTTATTAAACAACATTCAATCCAAATTTCTTTAATTTTTCAAAATATTTTTTATTCAACGTTAGTAATGGAAGATTGTTCACTATACAACAAGCTCCTATTATGATATCATTATCATCTTTCCCCTTTTTATTAATGATTTATAAATCTCAATTGCTTTTAATACAATAATAATATCAAGACTTATAAAATTAAAATCTTTTAAATATTCTTTTACCTCTTCTATAGTTAATTTTCCTCTTCCATACTCATATACTACTATTGCCGATATATAAAATTTATCAATAATAGCTACTATATTCTGATTACCTTTAATAAACTCTATAATAATACTAGTATCTAAACATACCTATACCATTTCCATTCTTTCCTTATTTTTTAAATCAATTTCTAAATCCTTCCTTTTTCCAAATAGACTCATTACTTTGTCTTTGTTACTTTTATTTTCAATACTCTTTGCTATAACTTTAGAAAAACTTTCATTTTGCTCTTTCATTTCCTTCAGTTTTTCATACAATTCATCTCTTATAGTTATTATTTTACTCATAGATTTATATAAATATTTATATACATAAAATTTTCTATGCATACCAAAGTTTGCAAACACTTAAAAACAACTAGTTTTCTCTATCTACTATGTATAAACTAGAACTAAATCGCGCAGTAGAAGAAATAAAAAAAAGAAATGCAAAACAAATTTTAATTCAGCTGCCAGACGGTTTAAAGCACAAATCCAATGAAATAGTTGATTATATTGAAGAAAACACTAATTCAAAAGTTTTTATCTGGCTAGGAAGTTGTTTCGGAGCCTGCGATCTGCCTTTAAATACTAATCTTTTAAGCATAGACTTGATAATCCAGTGGGGGCATAATAAATTTAATAAGGAAGAATGGTAATGAAAGTTTTATTTATATGCAAAGCTAATGTAGGGAGGAGTCAGATCGCAGAAGCTATTTATAATAAATATACAAATTCAAAAGATGCATTTAGTGCTGGAACCATCGCAAAAGAAGCAGGAAAAAAAATTGAAGAGCACGATAGAACAGATTTTGTTTTAGATGTTTTAGATAAAGAAGGAATAAACATAAGAGAACATAAAATAACAAGACTAACTAAAAATTTAGTAAAAAAAGCGGATAAAATAATAGTTATGACTAATAAAGAATCCTGGCCAGATTATTTGAAAAACAATCCTAAAATAGAATATTGGGATATAAAAGATGGCAAAGGTAAAGATTACAACTTTCATATAAAAATAATAAAACAAATTAAACAGAAAATAAAAAATATGTTAAACAACAAATAAAATGCCAGAATTAGTTTTAATAGACGCTAAATGGGAAGGAGAAATTAAACCGACAAAAGAATTTAAAGAGTTTCTTAAAAAAAATAATGCAAAATCAATAGCCTTATTAGCCTCAATTCAATTTACAAGTTTAACTGATTTTATTAAAGAAATAGAAAAACTAGGAATTAAAATTAATACAACAAAAGCAAAAAGAACAAATGAACCTTTACAAATTTTGGGGTGTGATTGCTATGAAGATTCTTTTTTACAGCCAATTATCCGTGAATCAGATTTAGTTGTTTATGTTGGTGATGGACTATTTCATCCAAAGGCCCTATTACTTTCACAATCAAAACTCAAAAAAATTAAACCAGTTATAATTTTTAATCCTCTCTCAAAAAAAACATCTATTTTAGATAAATCTGCTATTGATAAACAGATTAAAAAATATAAAAGAAATCTAAAAATTTTTTTAAATTCTGAAAAAATTGGAATACTGGTAACAATAAAACCCGGCCAACAGTATTTTTCACTCGCCAAAAAATTAAAAGAACATCTAGAAAATCAGAGCAAAAAATGTTATATTTTTATAGACGACACAATTAATCTAAATAATTTAGAAAATTATCCCTTTATAAAAGCATGGGTTAATACAGCCTGCCCTAGAATAGGAACTGATGACATTGTAAATTTTAAACAACCAATCATCAATTTAAAAGAAGCCTTTGACCCTGTTAAGGCACTGGAAGAGTTAGAGTAAATATTAAGACTTATCAACAGCTCCTAGCAGTTTTACATAAATAGAAGAAGAGATGTAATAGCCATTTTCAACTAATTTTTGTAATAATTCTTTTGTTTGTTTTTTATCAATAAATGATTTTTCAAGCGCCATGAGTAATATTGTTGTGGTTCTTATAAAATTAATATTAAATGATTTTGCTATCTTTATAGCATTTGCATCATCTATTATTAAAGTTTCTCTTATTTCTTTAGCAAGATTAATAGAGCTATTCTCTCCCCTACCTACCTTAAAATAAATCTCACTTTTTGGATCTAAGACCTTTATCCATCCTTTCTGGATAGCTTTCTCAATAGTTAAAAATCCTTCTTTATCTATTATTAAAACCTCATCTTTAACAGGCGTTGTAATTATGATTTTACCAAAAAGTTTTTTTAATAATTCTAGCTGATTAAGTTTTGCTAAACAAATTAATGGACTGGCATTACTTATCATTTCATTTTTTAAGTATTTTTAAGTCTCTCTCTAAATCATTTTCATTATACCCAGTCCAATTAATATTATGTTCTTTTACAAGATCCATCATATCCCATAAATTTATTTTTAATATTTCAGAAGCTTTGCCAATTGATATTTTATGAGAGTCTAGTTGGTTTAATGCTTCTTTTGTCTGCCACTCATTTATAGCCCCAGCCAATAACCTTCTTACAACGGCAGAGTTATCTAATTTTTCTTTTTCTGCTATTTCTCTAACTTTTTCAATTATTTCATCGGGAAGCCTTGCCGTAAAAATTTTTGTCATATTTATCCACGCCTGTTTATTTATTGTATGTTATTGTATTACAATGTATTATATAAAGTTTTGGATTTTTATTATTTATTTTTAAACCCAATAACTTTAACTATGATGTGATTTTTGTAGTATGTTTTTATATTACTATTCTTTAAATAATATTCTTGATTCTTCAGAAATCTATTTATATCCTTGTCGTTTTTTATTTTCATGGAAGTTGGACTAAAAATACCAGAACCAGAGGTAGGTCTAAAAATCATTCAGCCAGAAGTTCAGGAAGAATTTAAAATACTTAAGCCAAAAATACTCCAAACCTCATCAGAATCACAACTGACAAAATCTCAAGAAAATTCTTTGAAAAAGCAGGGATATAGACTAGTTGGAAATCATTCTGCTGTAAAAACCTGTGAATGGACAAGAAAAATGTTAAGAGGACAGGGAGGGTGTTATAAATTTGCTTTTTATGGAATTAGATCTCATCAGTGCATGCAAATGACAACATCAATGTTTTGCGCAAACAGATGCAAATTTTGTTGGAGAGGCCAAAAAGCCCCAGTATCAGATTCTTGGTATGGCCCAATAGATTCTCCAGAACATATAATTAATCACGCTATAGATGCGCATTTAAATTTATTACAGGGATTTAAGGGAATGGGCTATGAAAAGGCCGATAAAAAAAGAATCTCTGAGATGGAAAACATAAGACATGTCGCACTATCTTTAACCGGTGAACCGATTACCTATCCTTTAATCAACGAGATTCTAAAAGCTTTTCATAAAAAAAGAATCTCAACATTTTTAGTTACTAACTCTCAATATCCCGAACAAATTAAAAAAATAAATAAAGTTACACAATTATATCTAAGCATAGACGCCCCGAACAAAGAACTAATGAAAAAAATAGATAGGCCCCTATTTCATGATTTTTGGGAAAGGATGCTAAATTGCCTAGAATTATTAAAAACTAGAACTTATAGAACCTGCATTAGATTGACAATGATTAAAAACGAAAACATGTGCAATCCAAAAGGTTACGCAAATCTTATTGATAAAGGCAAGCCAGATGTTATCGAGTTAAAGAGTTATGTTCATGTTGGTGCTGGCAGAGAGTATTATAAACAAGAAAATATGCCCACCCTGCAAGAAATGAAAATTTTCCTGAATAAATTATTAAAATACCTTCCCGAATACGAATTTTTAAGACAACACTCCCCTTCAAGAGCTATTTTATTAATTAAAAAATCACTAAATAAAAAATCATGGATAAACTTTCCTAAATTTTTCGATTTAATTGAAAATAACAAATCATTTAAAGCAGAAGATTATTGTTCTGAAATAATTATGCCGAATGAATAAAAAACAAACAAAAGATTTGATTATTTTAATTATACCCATAAATTGAAAACTACTTAATTTATTATGTAGTAGCGTATACAGTTTTCAATTTTGGATCACAAGAAAATGTAATACATTTTCTGTACAAAAAATTCTTCTGAATGAATTTTCTTGCATCCCAAAAACCCAACAAACAACCAAATTTAGTTGGGGGTAAGACCGGATGATTTTTCTGATATTAAATTCTACCAGCCATTTCTAAAATATAGTAAATTAGATATAACTTTAACATTCTATCTAATAAATATTATCATTAGTCCAATAAGAATATGAATCATTAAAATAAAATACCAGATTATTTTAGTTCCAAAAAAAAGTTTTGCTCCATCCAGCTGCCCTATCGGTAGCATATTCCAAATTCCATAGTAGATAGAATATTTTGCAAGCTCTACTCCAAATTCTGGAAAAAAAGGCTTTATTAATAATCCAATAACAGCAATAAAAATTAAAGCATAAAAACCGGAGGCAGAGGTGTTAGCTAAGTCCTCTTCATTTATTTGCTCTTTTCTAACCGCCCTTCTAGAACCACTTGCTTTTAAAATTCTTTTTTCTGGAATATTCTCATAATCAAATTGGAAAAAAGTAAATGGTTTAATATATCCAAAAGAGATTATAGAAATCAAAATTGTAATAAATCCAATTTTAACTGGTTTTTTAAATTTCTTACTCTCTTTAAAACCATATCTCTCTAACTCAAGTACATTATGTTCTATTTTTATTGCATAATAACTACTGATTATTTTTTTAACACTAAAATTTGTCAGGATTATTATCACAAAAATAAAAAAGCTTCTTACTACCCGTTCCAGGGAAGGAATTTTTGGAATAAAACTCATCAAGCCTCCAACAATCACAAAAACAATAATTAATACAATTTCCCTCTTGCTAAAAATTAAAAAATCAGGATCAGAAATATTTTTCATATGCCTTTTAATTGGATTATAGCTAAATTTCATTTTTTCCTCTTTTTCATAATCAAAACAATAGTTTATATAAACCTACCGTCTTTAAAAAACATTTTCTGATTTTTTAATATAATCCAGATATATTTTTCAATTATAGGATACTGTAAACTTATCGTCACTTAAACATCTTTATCTAAAAATTTGTGCCTATTCCGATTTTGACTTTTATTAAACCCGCTCATTATTATTTCTAAATACCGACGACATTTTAGAGTTTTATTAATGGTAATCTTTATTTCATATATTTCTTTTATAATCTCACAGAAAAAGCATATTCAAACAGATGACGTTAATTAGACAGTATCCAATTATAGAAAAATATTTAAATAACACCTAATTCGATTATTAATGCTAAAAATAAAAAAGGTTACAGAAGTTATTGGTAAAAAAGTTTTTACTGACAATGGAGATTACTTCGGTGAGGTTGAGGAATGCAATCTTGCTGAGAATAAAATAGAAAGTTGGAGAATTAGGATTGTTAGCTCTATGGGTAGTTTTCTTGGAGGAGCTAGAGGAGTCATAATCCCACATCAGTTTATTAGAGCAATAGGCGATGTTGTTATAATAAGCAGATCTAGCCTGCCTTTAGAAGAGGGAGAGGAGACTATTGAGGAGACTGTTGACCTATCCGCAAGAGAGAATACCCTTTCTGCTAGATAAGATTATCTCTTACACTCATTAATCATTCTAAAAAAGAACTTTTCTTAAGATGCTGATTTAAGAGTTAATATGTCTTCTAAAAATTTGATCGTATTATCTGAAGCTGTCGCGACAGTTTTCCAGGGAGCATTAGTATAATTCATTTCTTCAACTAGTCCTCTATAAAGCTCTTGTGCGTGCGTTATGTCCGCTTCTCCATGAACATCAGTATAAGTGAAATCTTTACAACCTACCTTTTTACCTAATTCTTTTAGGTATGGTACAAATTCAGGTGAAGTATTTTCAAGCACGGTAACAACATGTTAAGTAAACTATGATTCTTAACATAGATAAAGCGGATAAATTATTGATAGATTATCAAAAACTTTTTGTATTTTACCTACGCCTAAAACTTCAAAATGTAATTTTGAAGGATCAGAAATT
>CAYJSY010000005.1:0-15521 GCA_964372925.1 Candidatus Woesearchaeota archaeon | reverse complement strand
TGCGAAGCAACGTCCACTGCCTAAAGGCAGTGGTTTACTTTTTTTCTGTATTAGATTAATAATTTTTACTCCCTAATTTTATGTGTAACAAAATAGTTATTATTTATTTGAAACTGTTCTTAATGTACATTAAACCAGTTTCATATTTATAAATCATAAAGTCCTTGTGTCTTACCATGCCCTAAATGGCATGGTTTGTTTGGACTTTAGGAGACAGAGCGAAAATACAAATCTGAAAGATTTGTCCTCTGCTTAAAAGCAGAGGCTTATTTTTGCTCTGTATCAGAAAAAGAATATTTAAATTCTTTTAGGCTCGTTTACATAAAAAGAACGATTTGAAGAAACTTCTTTTATCTTTCCGTCCTGTTCATAAATAGCCTTTGCTTCAGGAAGTTCAAATCTTCCAACTACTCCTATTTTTGAATAGATAATATAACTAAAAATTCTCGATTCTCCTTTATTTAGTGATTGTAAATTCCATTCAAGCCTTTTATTATTCAGATCTATTTTATCAGGATGTATAAGACCAAACTTTTTATAAAGCTCAACTATATTAGGAAGCTTGTCTATTATAACTATTCTTTCAACAAATTTCTTGGCTATTAGACTTAAAGTAACTTTTAAAGCAAACTCCCCGCCCTTAGTTTTTACAAAAGAGACTCTCTT
This sequence comes from Candidatus Woesearchaeota archaeon, assembly GCA_964372925.1. GTDB lineage: Archaea > Nanobdellota > Nanobdellia > Pacearchaeales > GW2011-AR1 > ARS1285. Next base: position 14,855 of record CAYJSY010000005.1, on the reverse strand, counting down.
TCTTAATTCTATATCAGCATAAACTGACCTTCTTATTGAAAAAATTATTGCTATTATGAAAAATATAATTATTATGGGAAGTAACCAATTTGTTTTAATAACTATCTTAATTTCTTCTGTTGGAATTAGTTCTTTTTCCCAAGAATAAATTTTGCTAAAACCTTTGCGCTCTGTTTTTGTGGGGGCTATATTAGTTGTAGTAAACAGATAAGAAATAAAATTTTTTTCAGCAGTTATTTGAACTATTCTTTTTATATTGCCGCTGTTTTTTTTAATTATTTCTGTTCTTCTTATGATAAGACCCTCATCATTTTCTGAAACTTCGATGCCTTCTTGCTCCAAGAATTTTATTTGAGACTCTATATTTGCGGTTTTACCATCTACTATAAATTGAGAATTCATCAAATATGTTCCTGCATTAATTGATTTTAATTTATTTTTATCTAGAACGATACTGATTAATTTTTCTTCTCTTTGGTCTAAATAGAATATTTCTTCATGGTCAAAAAAGATAGAAGAAACTTTCCAATTTATAAAACTAAAATTATAGATGATATTATTTTTAATAGTTATTGCTATTTTTTCTGAATTTGGATGAATTCTTTCTGGAGCGACTGAAAAAATTGAAGATAAGTCTAATATATTTATTGATAGTGTCTCTTTTTGAATCTCATTTTTTGAATTTTTTATTTTATATTCAAAAGTTAACGGAGCATCTCTTTTATTTTTTAGTGAGCCTTGAGGTATTAATTCTACTGTCACTTTTTTTGTCTCTCCGGCACTTATTCTAAGAGGTTCATGCTTAATATCTACCCCAACCAAAGAGTAAATTTGAAAATCATCATCATTATCCTCTAAATTTTTGATAGTTAAATCAAATACTGCCGGCTTATTTAAATCTATAATATAAGTGTTTGATATCGGCCTATTTGACACATCCAAATTTATTGCGCTTATTGCAAAAATATTTAAGATAATAATAAATAAAATTAATCCTGCTTTTTTCATATGATTTTATAAAAGTGAATAATATTTAAATATATCGTTTTATTAAAATATATTTATAATATCAAGATTCTTGAAAAACGCACACTTTAATGCATGAATAATCTTGAGCATTCCAAAAAACCAAACGAACAAATAAAGGGGTTTTTCTGATGGGAGTATTACTTGTTATATCTGCAGGAATATTCGGGATTTGTTCTATATTCTTTTTTAATACGGTTTTTCATATCAGAAAAACCCTCCTGTCTTACCACTAAATTTGGTTGTTTGTTGGGTTTTTGGGATACAAAAAAATTCATTCAGAAGAATTTTCTGCACAGAAAATGTAGTACATTTTCTTGTGACCCAAAATTGAAAATTGTATATACTATTACATAATAAATTATCTAGTTTTCAATTTATGAACATAAAAAACATTCCAAAAATCGTAAGAGAGTTTTAATTTTTTCAAAATGTAAATTAATTAGAAAACTTTATAAAAAACTTTTTAAACTTATAAAACAGAAAATTATATGGAAACTGAAAATATAGTTATTAGCAAGAAAATTGACAACCGAGTTAAAAACAAAATCATAAAAATATTGCTTTTTTACAAATTTGAAGAAATAAAAAACCCAGAATATTTTGCAAGAAGGCATCTAAATTTTTGCAAAAAATTAGGAGTATTAGGGAAAGTTTTAGTTTCAAAAGAGGGAATTAATGGCAGTATATCTGGCACTAGAGAGCAGATTGAAAAATATAAACAATTTTTACTGTCTTTAAAAGGATTTGAGAATATAAAATTTAAAAAGGAAAGTTCTTTTGAACATCCTTTTAGAAAAATAAATGTAAGAGTTAGAAATGAGATTATCTCTTTAAGAAAACCAGTTAATATGAATAATAAAGGCAAGTATATAAAACCTAAAGAATTTTTAGATTTATACAAGAATGAAAATTTAAAAGATGTTATAATTTTAGACACCAGGAATTATTACGAATGTGAATTAGGGAGATTTAAAAACGCTGTAAATCCGAATATAAAAACATTTAGAGAACTTCCGAATTTTGTTGAAAACTTTAAAAAAGATATCGATAAAAATAAAAAAATTATAACTTATTGCACGGGAGGTATTAGATGCGAAAAGGCTTCTGCTTACCTAAAAGAACAGGGATTTGATAATGTTTACCAGCTTGAAGGGGGAATTATAAATTTTTGCCAGCAATTTCCAAACACAGTTTGGGAGGGAAAATGTTTCGTTTTTGATAAAAGACTAGTGAGTGATATAAATCAAAATAACATGCCAATAACTAGATGCATAGATTGCGGAGAGTTATGCGATTTGTATAAAAACTGCAAAAATTTAAACTGCGACAAGTTAGTTATTATATGTGTTAACTGCCAGGAAAAATTGCAGGGGTGCTGTTCTAAAGGGTGTTTGAGTGAATTTAATAATTATGCCAGAAAAAGGGCTGAATTAAAAAAGTTGGGAAAGTGGAAACAAAAAGATATTTTGCAGAATTATGCAAAAGAAATGTGACGTCCTCCAACACCCTAAAGGTTTTTTGCTGCGGCAAAAAATCCGCTGCGGTGGAGTGCGGCTTCCTACGAGCGACTCTACTCTTCCATAATCCACACAGTTCCATGATGCTGATTCCGGTTTCTCACATACGCATTAACAACTTCTATCTGAACAAATCCCAGTGAGACTACAAATTTTCCTCTTGCCCACAAATGACCTTTCGGATATCTCAACCGTGCTTTTTCATGATACATGAAAAATAAAAAAGCTGGCCTTCCTTTCAACAGTTGCAATGCTTTCGATAGGGACATCATCATAGGAATTGCAGCAGTTTCCTGAATATTATCCGGCCTCACATTCAGCTCAATACATTTTATCTTATGTTCACATGTTGCTTTTCTAATACATGCCTCGACTAATTTTCTATACTTCCATTTTCGAAACATTTTGTATCGATATTTGGAACGCCATTCAAATTCCCACATCGATGCTCCGATGATGTGATTTCCTCGCGTGTATTTATCTGCATATTTTTGATGGCTCTCGCTAACAAGTATTTGTTTTTCCATTTTTATCCGCGCGGCAGCGAAGCGCGCGCCGCAAAGTTTATTTAGTTTGAGAAAGTTCTAACTACCTTGATCGTATTCAATGAACTAAAGTCAAGCTCATTCATACTAATTAAATCAAATAAAAATATGTTGCACTACAGACTAAAAGCCTGTAGATATCTTTAAACAGTTATTATAATTGTCAAATTAAAACCTGTGTTTTTAATATAGTAGAAATATATTGGTTTGCTCTAAATTAATATGGAGAGGAAAAAGCCAATCAAATATTTGATAAACTAAAAAATTGTGTTTTAAAACTTAATGATAAAATTCTAAAAGAGGCGGTAAAATTTAGAAAAAAGGTTTACAATAAGAGCAAAATTTATCATGCAGATGCTATTGGATAGATCACTGCTCTTAAAAACAATATGATCTTTCTTACAGGAGATAAAGCATTTGAAAATTTTGAGAGTGTTGAATTTTTCAAATAACTACCTAGCTTTTCTCCATTTATTTATAAATATGCTAAATCCCAATATTCTATATGTAAATTTATTTCCTAAAAAATCTATAATTTTTTCCCCATACTTGTTAACAATCTCTTTATTTTCCCTTGTGCTTTTTAAAACAGAAATTTTTATGTTTTTTACAAATGGGCTTTCAAATCTTTTTTTAACATCTTCTAAAAATTCTTTAGTTAATCCTTTTTTACCTAATTGTATCTTCATTTGAGAGGTCATTTTAATTATTAAATTGTAGAGATATTTATTCTACATCTATCATTCCGCTCGGAATAGCCGTCATTATCTCTTCTTTTTTAAATGATAAAGATTTATCCTTAATTTTTTCTGAAATTTTTTCAAATGCCTCTTCTTTAGACAATTTTCCTGGCCTTATTTCACATAAAATAGCTTCTTTTTCTTTAATTTTCGGAACTGCCCTTAATATTCCATTTTGAATTGTTAATATTAATCTTGGCTTAACATTCATTTTTTTTATATTTCCAATAACTCCAAAACTCCCTGTTTTCATGCCTTTTTTTTTATAAATCTGACTTCCCATAAAAACCTCGATTGTTATTTTATCATTATTTCTTAATTTCCATTGTTTCGAAAAACATCCACAGAAAATTGCAGCCTCGTTAATATCATTTTTACTCGGTTTTTCTGACTGTATTATCATAAAAGGGCTACCTGGTTGAGAGGTGTGTAATACATAGTAATTTGGTTTTAAAAATTTTTTAATAACAAGTTCATTCTGTTTTTCATTTTTGCCCCCTATAATCAAATTCCCTTCGCTAGTATAAAACCATCTAAAATTTATATAATCATTTAAATCCATTATTAATTATAGAATAATGTATTTTTAACACTTTTTATAAAAAACGGCTTATAAAATCTTTTATTTTTTTATTATAATCTAAATCAGAAAAAATTTTTCTTTTTTTCCCATCAATATCAAAAACTCCTATAATCTTGTTTGGGATAATATGACAATGTAAATGATCTAAACTCTTACCGCTATTAGAGCCCTCTCTATATATCAAAGTAAAATTTTCATAATTCCTTTTAATTGTTTTTACTCCAAAATCTATTAATTCTAAAATAGCTTTTTTTTCATTTTCATTTAAAGACTCAAAGTTCAACGCATGCCTCTTTGGAAAAATTAATAGATGGTCTTTTGAATAGGGGGCTTTAGAAATAGTAAAAATAGAAAAATCATTCTCTTTTATTATTTGATTTTTCTTAAAATTGCAAAAGGGGCATTTTTTTAAATTTTTTAAATAGTCTTCATAAAACATTTTTTATAATAAGTAAATCTATTAATTTATAATTGTTCTATAAGATTATTCTCTTCCTCCATATTGTTAGACTCTCCCTGTCTTCTTAAAGCTTCATATCCCAATACTAATCCTATAAATTGCGAGATGTAGATTTCTCTTTTTAACTCATCTTGTGAATTTTTGTAATTAAAATATATATCTTCACACCAATGATAATAAACGCTATTTGTTTTATTTATATTTTTCAAAACATTATTTATATACTCAATAAAATTGTCGTCATCTCTCCTAATTTTATAATCTCTAATTAACACGTCTAAAGTCTCTTTTTTTAGAACAGGAATATTTTCTATAGTATATTCATCTATTGATTTTTTCATAACTTAAAATAAAAATATTGGGTTTAAATACTTTTTAATTTATATAGAATTTAATAGTGATCAAAAAAATTTTATAAAAATTAGTTTAATATACAATTCTCGGACCGTAGCCCCACTCTCTAACAGCCTCTGCCAATTCAGAGCAATCTTCTTTTTTTACAAAATCTTTTATTTTTATTTTTTTATAGTAAATATCTCTTGCCTGTTGAGCTGAGACAACTCCTGCTTTAATGCCTTTAGGATGGCCTAATACTCCTCCACCACACTGTATTATTATGTCGTTGCCTAAAATTTTTAGAATATACTCAAAATCACCCGGATGCAAACCTCCAGAAGCAACCATCCAAACTGGTTTTATATGATGCCATCTCTGCCCTAAACTAGGAATTTTTTTATCGGGAAATAAAATTTTTTCTTGTAAAACCTTTTTAATATAAACTGCTTCATCATAATCTTCCATTTTTGATAAAGGAGAGCCCCCATGTAAAGAATCTACTCCTAATAATCTGAACAATTTTGCTAAAACGACCATAGAGATACTAAATCCATTCAAATTTCCCTTGCCATGAACTCCCGGACTATTGTCTCTTGTAATAAAACCGTGCATTGCTCTATGAGCATGGATAGCCAAGCCTAAATTTTTCCTTCTTATTGTGTCAACTGCAGCAAAACCAGTTGTGATAACATCCATCATTATAAAAATTCCCTGGTTTTGTTTTATTAATTTAGCCCTCTTTATCATCTCATCTATATTAGAATGTGTTATATTACACAAATAAAATTTTTTTTGTCCTGTTTTTTTCTCTGATTTTTTTAATTCATTTAAAACAAGTCTTGCTCTTCTCCCAAATCTATTAAATTTTAGATTAGTTAAATTTTCATCATCTTTAATACAATCATAACTTCCGTCTCCTGCAGTAAATATTTCCCATGCAAGCCTAGACTGCTCTAAATCGGTCCTTCCGATTTTTGGTTTTGGTACTGTTGCCAACAAACATTTTTTCGGTTTTTTCAACAGCTTTCTTATTTCAGATACTCCAAATGCTGGGCCCGGAAATTTATCAATCATTTTCTTAGGAAATTTAACATCAAAAATTCTCATACCACTAACCATTTTCATTCCAGGTATATTGCCAACTATTCCGGCTAGCAATCCTGATATGTTGTCTAATTCAAATAACTGTATTGGATATGCTACCTTAAACATTAAATTTTTATAATCCAAATCAAAAGCCAATGCTCTATATTTATCTGCCAGAGGAATTCCAGAATCAGGACCATCATATACCTTAGTCCAGGTTCCAGTTGAACTTTCTGCAGCAACAGAAGCGGCAGCCTCTTCAAAAACCCGATTTAAATTTTTATCTTTAGCTTCTTTTAAAGCAACATCGCTTAATTCAACTTTAATTAAAGTAACAAGATAATTATCATTAGGTTTCCATCCCCTGTTAGCTAAATAGTTTAATTGTACGGCCATTTTCCTCTTTTTAATTATATAATAAAAATAAAATGAGTATTTATAGTTTGCTTTTAATATCATTTAATTTTTCTGACATTTTTTCCTTAAATTCTCTAAAATCCTTAGCAAAATTATGCATATATTTCTTAAAATAATTATAATCTGTATTAAACTTTATTAAATTTAATGCTATGGCAATGGTAAAACTAATATTAAATATTAGTAAAGAAATAATTATTGTTTCATTATCCCACGAACCACCAAGAATTTTTCTTATTATTTGATATAAAATAAATATACCAAAAACTATTAGAAAAATTATTAATATAACCTGTATAATATCTAACGCCTTTGCCATTTTATACCCATTTTATTATTAACCAAATTCCTAGTGTTATTAATATTAATAGCGCTATTACAATTAATATCCAATTTAATTCTTTTAACATAATATCTTCAAGATATTTGTTTTCCATCATATCCTACTAACTTTACTTCCTTCCTCACTATCATCTATTTTATATCCAAGTTTTTTAATTTCTTCTCTTAAATTATCGGCCAAAAGCCAATTCTTTTCTTTACGAGTTTTCTCTCTTCTCTCAATAAGTTTCATAATTTCATCAGGAACTTCAATTTTTTCTTTTTTCAGCAGGTCTAGTCCAAAAACCCTATCAATTTCTTTAATAGCTTTAATCTTACCGTATGCTTTTTTATCTCTTACTAACCCCCATAAAACCTGCAGTCCTGAAACGCTGTCTAAATCATCGTCCATAGCAAATTCAAATTTTTTTAAATATTTTTTATTTATTCTATTGTCATTTTTTATTTCAGATATTATGTTTCTTAATCTCTCTAGAGAAATTTGAGCATTTTTTAGACTATCTAGGGTAAAATTCAGTTGACTTCTATAATTTCCAGTTAAATAAAAATATCTTAAGGCTAGAGGATTATAATCAAGTTTGATAATATCTCTAATAGTGTAATAGTTTCCCAAAGATTTAGACATTTTTCTACCTTCAACTAAAAGCCATTCATTATGAATCCAGTAATTAACAAACTTTTTACTGAAAGAGGATTCTGATTGTGCGATTTCATTCTCATGGTGAGGAAATAGCAAATCTATGCCTCCAGTATGAATATCAAAATTTTTTCCTAAATACTTGGTAGACATTGCGGAACATTCTATATGCCATCCCGGCCTTCCTTTTCCCAATTTAGTTTCCCAAAAAATTTTGCCATCTTCACTATCATAAAATTTCCATAAAGCAAAATCTTTGACATTTTTTTTATCGTATTCGTCTCCTCTAACTCTCTCACTTCCCCCAACCTTTAATTTTTCTATATTGACCCCGGATAATTTTCCGTAATCACTAAATTTTCTAACATTAAAATAAATCCCATCATCAGCTCGATAAGCGACCCCTTTTTTCAATAAATTATTAATAAGTTTAACCATCTCTTTTATGTGAGATGTAGCTTTTGGATAAAAACTAGCTGGCTTAATATTTAATTTTTTTTCATCCTCAAAAAATGCTTGTTCATAAATTTTAGTAAATTCTTCTAAACTTTTGCCTTCCTGAATACTTCCTTTTATCGTTTTATCATCAACGTCAGTTATATTAACTATTTTTTTAACTTTATACCCCTTATATTCCAAATATCTTCTTAAAATATCAGAGACAATAAAAGCCCGATAGTTGCCAATATGCCCATAGTTATAAACAGTCAGCCCACAGGTATACATTCTAACTTCTTTTTTAGTTAAAGGTTTGAAGGTCTCTTTTTTTCGTGAAAATGAGTTATAAAGTTTTAACATAAAAACAAATGTTTTTTATAATATAAAAATCTAGCTATAATGTGATACTGTCAGGTTAATGTGATACACTCGGAATTATTAAAAGTCTTGCATAATTAATGTTAATATTTATCTTTTTGCAATTCAGTTATTATTTAATTTCCGACGATAAATTATTTAAGCATATAGTTATACAGATAATTAGGAAGCAAGAAGTTATTATAGTTAGGAATATTGCTCTTATCCCTCGATAAGTTGACAGTATCCTATAATGTCATTTATAAAATATTTTCATTTTTTAAGCAAATGTTTTTTTTACATTTTTGTTAAACAATAAATATCCGCAAATAAGTCCATTTATTACAAGACCAAATATACTACCAAAATTTCCTTTAATCAAATTTACTATTGAAGCAATTATCCCAAAAAAAGCAAATATTATAACAAGTATTCTAGCCCAAGATTTTGCTTTCCATAATCCTCTTCCTATGAAAAAGCCGAGAATACCTAAACCAATAAGTATAATACCAAGAATAAAAAATAAACCTGCACCAAAGACTCTTAATTGAGGAATTTCTTTTGCGATCGAATCCATGAATCCTGCGCTAACAAAGAAAAGCAAACCAAAAATAATTCCAATAACTCCATAGACATAATAAAGAACAGAGACGACTTTTACTCCAGTCGGAACCGATTTTAATTTAACCATTTTTTGTTCAATTTGTCTATTGTTAATAACCACCGTATCATATATTTAAAAACTAATTCACATCAACATCAAAAGGTTCTGTTGAAAATGGGCTGCCATCTTCCTGCTTTATTACTAGTTTGTATCTTATAATACATGTAGAAACATCGTTTACAGAACCTTCTAATATGTTAAATCTAATTAAATCATAATATCTTTGTCCACTTTTAATATCAACACTTCCGCTTCCGCCAGTGGTAACCCAGTCTTCCGCCTGTTTCTCGTTAATTCCACACTTTTTTCTTATATTATCGTCTGAAACTGAAACCTGCCATCTAAATTTTTGAGTAGCTATGCTATTTTGTATTCCAAAGCCTAATCCAAACTCCTCGCCCTGCTTAATTTCAGCAAGCCTATTGGGCAGATAAATAACTGTTCTCTGCTCCTCAACAAATAATTTGTTAATTTCGGCCTCAACTTTTTTATTCATTGTTTCTACATTATATTTAGCTCCTGTAAAAATTGTTCTTACTAAAACTAATCCTAAAATCAGCATGCTCATCGCTAAAACTAATATGACTATAGTTCCAATTGATAATTCAAGGGCCGCCTTTTTATTTTTCAGCATTTTTTATAGTTAATTATAACAAACAACTTTTATAAATGTTTTGAATATGAAATGTTGTGTTATTCGAAAAATATTTTTCGATGATAAAACTAATGATTTGGTGAAATATCACAAAACCTTCGGTTTTATACTCCACACTAAAGTGTGGAGTTTGTTTATGGTTTTGTGAGACCCGGAAAAATCTCCAACAAATACTCCAATCTAAAGATTGGAGATTTTTACGAGGGTTAACAAAAAGTTATTAACTGATATATTAAGGAGAAAAACCGATGGTAAAACAAGTTACTAAGCAAGAAAAGTAATTAATCTTTTTAATACGTCTAAATTAAATAGACTGTATATTTATTAGTTTTTATTGAAGAGACTATCATAAGTAAACTAAGATATTTAGATTATCAAAAACTTTAAAAAATACTAATAATTAGTATTTTATAGTTAAGCCGCCATCGCTCAGTGGTAGAGCAACGGATTGCTAATCCGTGTCCTTTGGATTCCTGGGTTCGATTCCCAGTGGCGGCGTTTATCTTTAGGATTAACTTAGGGGCATTTAGGTCGATTATAAGGGAATAGGAATCTATATCTAATTATTTTATAGAAGAAATTATCTTATTATCTTTTTTATAATCCTTCACTCGAGAAAGCACAAATAATCCAAGGATAACAAATACAGTAACCGCCGAGGCAGCTATTCTATATCTATAGCTCCCAATTGATATCAGATTTGATACAATCAAGCCCCATACTATCGGTCCAATAAATGACGAAGCTCTTTCAGCAAGACCGAAATAAGCAAAAGTTAAATTGTGTTTTCCTTTAGGGGCAAGACAAGACATTAGAGAACGAGATATTGTCCAGTTAGATCCAAACCAAAGGCCCATAAAGATAGTAGCGATTATGAATAAAGTGAAATTTGTAGTAAGTCCGAGAAAAGGTAAAATTATTATCCATCCAGCTAATATAAACATAAGTGTTCTTTTATGTCCAAATTTGTCTGCAATAAAACCAGATAATGTACCCCCAATAGCAGAGGTAATTAATATACCAAACAAAATATAAGTTTTGGTGGTATCAGAAACTCCCCATACCTGCTCAAGAAATATTGGAAAATTGTTTGCGGCTGTTAAAATAGCATCATTAAACAAGAAATAAGCAAGCAAGAAGAGACCTACACTTGATAAAGAAAATAATAATTTAGTTTCGGTTATCATTTCTTTTATTGCTGATTTTAATATTAGTTTTCCTGATTCTTTTTTCGGTTCCTTGAAAAGAATAAGCATTGGAAGTGATAAAACAAAAAACACTACTACAGATGGTAAAAGAGTTTCAGCTCTAGGAGTTGACCCAAAAAAACTTAAACTCCCGTTTGAGAAAGGCAACGCAATTAACAATCCAATGAACTGGCCTAAATAATTTGCGGTTATACCTAAGCCAGAAACTAAGCCCCTTTTCTCTGGTTGAGATATATCGTTTATTAGAGGAGTATAAAATGTAAAAGAAAGTAAATAGAAATATAAACCAAGTGTAAAGAAAATAATAGAGTAAATCTCTTTATTAAATACTGCAAGTAAAGCGCAAATCCCATAAAAGATAGCCGTTAAAATAGTTGCATACCTCAATCCAGTAATTCTCCTAAAATACTTATCAAGGAGTGTACCTGTAAGGGGAACACTAAAAAGCAGTAATACCGCCGAAGCAGTAAATGTCAGATTAAAGTAAAGATCTGAAACTCCCTTATCAATTACTAACCATTGAGCAAAATAAAGAAAGAATACAATAGACACAATAGAGTTAGCAAAATCGTAAAGAATCCAGAGAGAAATATTCTTTTTTGTGTTCATGTTTTTACAAATCTAAGATAATTTAAAGATTAATCGGCTTAACTATCTTTATATGCTGATTAGCCCGGGAGTTTATGATAAACCATGCTTAGCAAGTTTAGCCATAAACACTATCTTAAATATGTTAGAGAATCAGAAAAATATAATAGCAGATATTATGATTTTGGAGACGATGGAATGGAAGTTAGTATAAAATTAAATTACTAAGAGCTTTTTACAATTTTTTTGATATTCATAGTTAATACCTGATAATATTCAAAATTATAACGGTCAGGTATGAAGGACTGAAAAGCGCCATACATATCTCCATCAGATCCAATATCTATCAGAACCTCTCCTTCTATTGGTCTCTTCCCATTTTTTGATTCTATCTCAACTAATTCGCAACAAAGTACATCTCCTACTTCAATATCATAATAATTAACGATTGCTCTTGGAAGATCAAAATTATAAAAACGTCCTAGCTTAACAGTAATTTTTTTAAATAAATCATCAGTATTATCTGGAACTTCTATTACATTTTTGTTTTTAACTTTATTTTCTAATGTCATATTAATGATTATTAAAGAAGGTATTTATATTTTTTCATAGATTTTTTAAAAGTTTAGTAGTAACGAATTTGTTTTTATTATGAGAAATTTCAGCAATAATTATTTAAATATCATAAACAAATACTAAGAAGAAATGTTAAAAGGAAACTTAATATGAACACTAAAACAGCATTAAAACAATTTCTTGCTATTAATAAATTAAAGGGGGATATGAGGCTTGCTGCAGAAAAATGGCCAACTAAATTTCAAACTTTAATTTCAACTATTCTTTCAGCCAGGACTTTAGATGAAACAACAATTAGAGTTTGCAATTTATTATTTAAAGATTACCCTGATGCAAAATCTTTAAGCAGGACAAATTCACCAGAAATAGAAAAAATAATAAAACCCATAAATTTTTACAAAAATAAGTCAAAAAACATTATTAATTGTTCAAAATTTTTAGAAGAAAAATATAATGGAAAAATTCCAGAAGAATATGATAAACTAATAGAGCTGCCAGGAGTAGGAAATAAAACCGCCAATGTTTTTCTGTCAGATCAGGAGAAAAATGTCGTGGCGGTTGATACTCATGTTTACTATATTTCAAAATATCTAGGATGGAGCAATAAAAAAAAGCCTGAAGAAGTTGAAAAAGATTTAGAAAAACTTTTTCCTAAAAATTATTGGAATAAATTAAATCCTGCTTTGGTTAAATTTGGCAAAAAATATACTTCAAGAAAAAGAAAAAATTTGTTGTTAGATGAGATAAAGAAAATTCAATGATTTTTTAAGTTAATAAAAAATCATCTTTTCTTTTTCTGATTTTTTTAACCTTATTAAAAAAGCCATTATCTTTTTTATCTTTGGCTTTTTAAAGTTATTAGAGGGGTCTCTAGAGTTTTTTTTATACTATTTTTTATCTTTTTTTTAGTTGATTTATGTTTTAAACTGCTATTTTTCTTAGATTTATTTTTATTATTTACTATTTTAAAAAATAGTTAATAAAATAAGTGTACGGTGAAAAAGTGCCTTAAACAACTGCTAATATCAATCTTGACTCATTGGCTTATTTTAAAGGTTATCTTTTTCGCCGTATAGAAAGCTTAACAGATGCAGATTTCTTGTAGAGAGTTATAGTCCATTTTCTAGAATTGCGGCTGAAAACCTAACAGAGATATCTATAAAAGCGTCATTTTCAGGACAACTGATTTATCTGCTAGAAATACTAACCAATTAAATTAATTAAATATATTCAAAAACTAATAGCTAATTACAAAAAATTATTTCTCAACATTACTGGTTCTTTCATATTTTAGACCTAATTTTTCCAATAAATCTAGCAATCTTTTCCTCTCCTCACTTTTTCCGCAGCCCTTCCAATCAATCAAGACTTTATTTATTTGTTCTAAAGTTTTTTCTTCAGCTTCTTTTATCATTGCTTCGGTAATCGGAAAAGAATATTCTGGTATTATGTGAGAGATTGCGTAATTGCTATTTACCTGAATTTCATTAAAATTTTGACAGTAATGATTACCTCCGATAGCTATTACCGGAATCCATTTATCTATGATTTTAAAATCTTGTAGACTTAATATAGTTTCTGCCAAAACATTTGCAGCATTTTCATCTTTCCACTCTGATTCAGAACTTCCTAGCTCAACAAAACAACAAGGAATATTAATTAAAGGGCCGTGATGTGTCGCCTCCAAGGTTATTCTATATTTATCAAAAATTTCTTTATTTTTTTCAGCTAATTCGTTTAACTTAATGAATAAACTTTTCATAACAAAAGCGGAGCTTGTACAAATTTTTCCAGGAATTCCCCCAAGATCTGCAGATCTCCAGTTACCTGGAGCATGAATAGTTAAACTTGGTATTTTATCTTTTGATTTATGAGTTGAAACAAAAACTAAAAAATCGACTTTTTTTAATTCAACATTATCCAAATTTTCAGAATAAATAACTTCTTCTTTTACTTCAATTAATGGTATATGAGGAGAAAAAGCTAATTTTTTAAACTGATTAACAATATTTCTTCCGGCAATATTGTTTTTACTGTAAGCTATTGCAAATCTCATTTTAATCTATTGAGCATTTATTCAATTATAATAATAGTTACTTTTTTGTCTTTTAAAATTATTATGGTTCTACCAGATAGTACAGTTAAAAACTAAAGTAGTCACAATAAAAATCTTATCATCCGGACCAATAAATTTCATTATTTTGTAGGGCTCTTTTTTATAAAAGATTATTAATAACCTTTAAAAAATACGCTGACTTAAATAATCTATGTTACTATCAACTTTATTTTATCTTTTGCTTTTAGCTTCAGGTTTTCCAATAGGAATAATTATTGCGTATCTTTGTAGTGATGAGATAAAAAAATGGAGGAAAAATTTTAAAATAATAGTTATTATCTCTTTAATATTATCCATACTAATATATTTTACTAGTTTTGAATTTAAACTTCCTATTATTTTTAGTTTATCTTTCTTTATGATTTTTTGTTTAACAATAATCTGGAAAACACTTTAATAAATATTTTCAGCTGTAGTTAATATTGATTATTTATTAAATAAGCTAAAGTTATGATATCACAAAGTCCTTGTGTCTTACTATGCCCTAAAGGGCATGGTTTGTTTGGACTTTGAGAGACAGAGTGAAAATACAAATCTGAAAGATTTGTCCTCTGCTTAAAA
>CAYJSY010000004.1:0-15585 GCA_964372925.1 Candidatus Woesearchaeota archaeon | reverse complement strand
ACGCACCTATAAATATTGAATAAAGATCAAAGGTTTTCATTATAGCTAAATACCAGGTTTTATCACTTACTTCAATTTTCTCTTCTATTTTTGCCATAAACAACTAAAAGAAAATAACTATTTAAGATTATTTGTCATTAAGCGTTTATATCAAAAACTTCTTGTATTTTACCATCGCCTAAAACTTCAAAATGTAATTTTGAATGACCAGAAATTTCTGAGGGCGATGGTTTGTTTGAAGTTTTTGAGACCAAAAAATCAGGAATTTTAGGGCACAGAAAATCTTCTGAAAGATTTTCTGCTGCAGGAAAAAAGATATCATCTTCATTGCGGCGTCCTCTGCTTAAAAGCAGTGGTTTACTTTTTTTCTGTATCAAATTCCTAGAACCATTTTATGCGAGGGGTAGGATTCGAACCTACGAAGACACTAAGTCACAGGATCTTAAGTCCTGCGCGTTTGACCACTTCGCTACCCTCGCATATATAATAAACAATAATCCTAATGTGAAAAACCATAGATCAAAGACCTATGGCATATTTATTCGTTGTGGTTTTTTATCACATCAAAATTGCCTTGCAATTTTGGGGCACAGAAAATCTTTCAAAAGATTTTCGTTATACTCCGAATTTCATATACCCTCTCTACTCACATGTTATAAACATGTGGAATTCGGATATTTAAAAAATTTTTGGTGTTTTTGTTATCTGGATTTTTTAACTTAAACTATCAAAAGATTCTTTCGTTGCAAAATATTAATTTGATTTTCTAATGAGTATAATGCAAAAGGAAAAAATTAGAAGATTTTATAAATCAGATTATAATATTTAAGTTATGACTATGAAAATTGATATTAAAGATCAGAAAAATCCTCCTGTCTTACCACCAACTAAAGTTAGTAGTTTGTTTGTTAGGTTTTTGGGATAAAATGGAAAAAATGTATGATGTTGCTATTATAGGTTCTGGAATTGTTGGACTGGCAGGAGCTATCTATTCAGCTAGAATGAACTTAAAAACTATTGTTTTTGGAAATGAGAGAGGAGGAACTCTGGCTAAAACACACGTTGTTGAAAATTATCCGGGATTTATCTCTTTGCCAGGATTAGAACTTACAGAAAAAGTTCTAGAGCATACAAAACAATATCCTATTGACATAATATCCCAAAATGTTGAAAAAATAACTCATCAAAAAGGCTGCTTTAAAGTTTTTACAAATAAAATGGAAGTCAGTTCAAAAACCATTTTATTTGCCACTGGCTCAAAATATAGAGAGATAGGAATTCCGGGAGAAAATGAATATAAAAATAAGGGAGTTCACTACTGTGCTGTTTGCGACGGCCCCCTATATAAAGGCAAAGATACTATTGCTGTTGTTGGCGGAGCAGATTCTGCTGTTAAAGAAGCCCTATTCCTTTCTGAGTATGTAAAAAAAGTCTATATTTTTGCAAGAAGCTCTTTAAGACCAGAGCCAATAAATTTAGAGAGGATGAAAAAAAATAAAAAAATAAAAGCATATGAAGGAGTTCAATTAAAGGAAATAAAAGGAGATAAATTTGTTAAAGAAATTATATTAGATAAACCTGTTAATGGTTCTAATAAATTAAAAGTGGATGCTATTTTTGTAGAAATTGGCCACATTCCTTTATCACAACTAGCAATTAATCTTGGAGTTAAAGTTAATGAAAAAAAAGAAATTATTATTAGCAGAGAAGCAAGAACAAATATTAAGGGAATTTATGCCGCTGGCGATGTAGGCGATTTAAAATTTAAACAGGCAATTACAGGAGTGGGAGAGGCAGTAACAGCAATCTACTCAATTTATGACGATCTGAAAAAAGGAGAAATTGCAGTAAGTTGTGTTGATGAGAGGTAATTACTTAGTAATTTTAATATAATCATATAAGGTTTTGTAAAGTTAACACTAAAAATTAATACATCATACTTAAAGAAATAAACCTCTTCAATTTAGATTAATATAATAAAGAAATAAAAATTAAACAGCTCTCAGAGAAACATAACAACATTTTTTATTAAACATTGAAATAATAAAAAATTCAAGGTTAAATTTGATAATATAGTTTTAATTAATAAAAAATAAAACCTGAAATAAATAATCAGAAGTTAAGCTAAATTGTTCGAGAAACCTTATTTTATAAGAGCTAACATTAAAATAATATAAAAGTAAATGAACCAGTTAAAATAAAAATGCCATTATCAACAAATTTATTAATAATTTTTGCAGTTTTAGGGATTATAAATACAAGTTATTTAATATCAAATAGAATAAATAAAAAACCACTCGTCTGCCCCTTTGACAAAAACTGTAATAAAGTTGTTAAAAGCAAATATAGTCATATATTTTATGTTAATAATGATATAATAGGTTTAGGTTATTATTTTCTGATTTTAGTTGTAGCTTTTTATTTTTTATTTGTTTCGGAAAACTTGCTTTTTATTATAAAAATAATTTCAGGAATTGCTTTTTTAGTTTCAATTTTTTTGTTTTTTATCCAAGCTAAAGTAATAAAAAGTTATTGTTTTTATTGCAATCTCTCAAATTTACTTAATGTAGCTATTTTTGTGATTTTTTTGTTGTCATAACCATAGTAAGTTATGTTAAAATAATTGGTGATACCACCAATTCTCATCTAGGGCGTGTCTAAAAAATAAAAAGCTCGGTGGATGTTATAAACCATACAAAAAATTTGATATTTTAAGAATTTTTTAATTATTAATATTAAAGCTCTGATAAAAAAATTCCTCAAATGTAAGGCCTTTGAGCTCTAAAAGAAATTATTAGACACGTCATCTCATCAATAAACTTATTATTAACAGATTATTATCCAAATTATTTATTAAAGTCAGTAAACAAAACATAAATTATCAAGCTGCCCTCACCTTAGCCTTTTCATACCAATCACTGGTTTTTTGGCAATCAGAACAAACATAAATAAAATATTTTTTTTTATTTTCATCTAAAGACTTTAATATTGTGCCCTTTAATTTGCCAAATTCTTCTTTAATTTTCTCACTACAAATAACACATTTTTTAGCCATTGCAATCTAACAATTCATAACTTAAGTTCAAGTTTGATAGCTTTTATTAAATTTAATTTTGATACCTTATTTTGAGAGAGCGAGATGTCTTTCGCTTGATTTGTTAATTGACCTTTTTATTTAACATATAACTTGCTTATTAATTTATTACTTAAAGTGAATAAAGGTATAGTAATCTCATTAATCCGGTCTATAGGGGGCTTGTTCGCAGTTATAATAATGCAGGTTAGCTATACCTTCCTTGCAATTTCAAACTGCTAATAGATGGCTTGAACTAATAAGTTTATCAAATCAAAATCATCAATTAGATTAGACAATTTTTGGATTATTGGAATTTGAGTTATTAGACTTTATTTTTCCAACTATTTTTCCAACTATTAATCCGATTATTGCTCCAATTAAGAAATAAAATAAAGGAGCTAATATAAATAAAGCAAAAAAAAATAATTCATCGGGTAAACTTAAAGCTATGACATAAATTGGTAGGTATAAAATATTAATAATCTCGTTTTGATAACTAAAAAAATGAGGAAAAAAGTATATTATAATACCGATTATTAGTCCTATCAATCCACCCTTTAACCAAGTTTTCATTTTAGTCCTCTTTTCTTATTTTTTTTTAATAATCTAATCTATTTAAACCTTATCATTAATTTTTAAAAAAGCCCACTTAATACACCAATGCAATCCTATAACAAAGTTTAAATAATCTCCTTGATATTAATTATAATGTTATATGAATCCTTAACAAAAACCGAATCTGTAGTAAAAGCCGCCAGAAAAAGCGGTTTAGATATGTCGGTTGAATATCCTGATAGTGAAAATTCTGTTGGTTATAAACTTCAAGATGAATTAAGATTATCAACAAGGAGTTTAAATGGATTTTATATAAGTCCATTTTGTCATGATCAGGAAATAAGTGATAGAGTATTAAATGCTTTAAAACAGGTTAGAGATTTATTCGGAAATCATCCATTTCATCATGTTATGGATGGAAGATTAGCATCAATTGTACAAGAAGCTATTAAAAATAATTTAGAAATTCCAGATAATTTTCTTGATTATAAAGATTTTGTGATTAAACCATGGAACACTCCGAGTCTAAATTATAATACTCCCAGAGATATAGCTATTGCTGTTAAAGGGGGTTATCATCCTCCAGAGGATCTTGTTGATATTCCTCCAGACTGGATCCTATCTCTCTAATCACTAATTTTAAATATATTTTTTAAAGACTAAAAACTTTATAAACAACAGAACCTTATATTAAATATGGAATCACAAAATATTATAAATAGATTAGATAGAATAGAAAAAGCAATATTAGAACTAAAGATGAAATTATCTGAAAGACTTAGTGGTATTAATACCTATCTAGCTAGTGAGGAATCTCTAGCTAAAAATTGGTTAAGTGAAGAGGAGAATGAGGCATGGAAACATTTAGAAAAGGAGATATAGTAATTTTCCCATTTCCTTATACTGATTTAAGTAAAAGAAAACTTAGGCCTTGTCTGGTAATTTCTAATGAAATGAACGAAGATATTATTTTATGTCAAATTACCTCTCAAAAAATAAGGGCCGATAAATTTTCTGTTGAACTTAAAAAATATGAAACTATTGAAGGGACTTTATTTATTGATAGTTATGTCCGCACAAATATGATTTTTACAGCAGATAAATCACTAGTTGTAAAGAAAATATGTAGGGTTGATGATAATAAATATAATGATGTTATTAACAATATAACAAGAATTATATCTAAGTAGTAATCACTAATTTTAAATACGCTTTTCCCCTGTTTAAAACATGTTCAAACCCAATATTATTTTGTTAATTGCAAAACAAACAGGATTAAGAGAAGAGCAAATAGAGAAAGTTTTAGAAATACCACCAAGTTTTGAACTCGGGGATTACGCATTCCCCTGTTTTATTTTAGCTGGAAAATTTAAAAAAAATCCTATTGAAATAGCTAAGGAATTGGCCGATAAATTATCTAAAAAAACAGCTGACATAGAAAAAATAGAAGCAAGCGGACCTTATCTAAACTTTTTTATTAATAAACAAAAACTTGCTGAACATATTCTAAATATAAATTCTAGTTTTGGAAAGCAAAAACAAAACCAAAAAATTATTTTAGAACACACTAGTGTAAATCCTAATGCTTCTCCTCATTTAGGGAGAACTAGAAATTCTATAATTGGAGATTCTATTTACAGAATGCTAAGTTTCTTAGGAAATAAAGTAGAAAGACATTATTATGTGAATGATGTAGGAAAACAAATAGCAATGTTAGCTCTTGTTTTTAAGGAAAGAGATAAATTTGATGATCTGTTAAAAAAATATATTCAAATAACTAAAAAAATAGAATTAAATGAGATTAAAGGTAATGATTTTGTTAAAGAAATTGTTTTATCAAGACCTATTAAAAATTCAAATAGTTTAAAAGTTGATGGGGTTTTTGTTGAGATTGGCCATATCCCTCTGTCAGATTTAGCAGTTGAGCTTGGTGTAAAGTTAAACAAGAATAAAGAGATAATAATAACCAGAGAGGCTAGAACAAATGTCAAGGGAATATATGCGGCTGGGGATGTCGCTGATTTAAAGTTTAAGCAGGCCATTACAGGAGTCGGAGAGGCAGTAACAGCCATCTACTCAATTTACGAAGATTTAAAAAATGGTGAGATTATTCTTTGTTAGTTTTTTATTGCCTAGATCAGAACAATATATAAGATTATCAGAAACTTTTTTTGTTTTACCATCGTCTAAAACTTCAAAATGTAATTTTGAAGGACCAGAAATTAGAAATTTCTGAGGGCGATTGTTTGTTTGAATTTTTTGAGACCAAAAAATCAGGAATTTTAGGGCACAGAAAATCTTCTGAAAGATTTTCTGCTGCAGGAAAAAAGACGTTGCGAAGCAACGTCCACTGCCTAAAGGCAGTGATTTACTTTTTTTCTGTATCAGAAAATGTAGTACATTTTCTTGTGATACAAAATTCAAAACTGTATACTCTGCTACATAATAAACTAGGTATTTTTCAATTTATAAACATAAAAAAATTATTTAAAGGATAATTATCTAAATAATTAATAAAAAATAACTTTATTTTATATAATGCAAGAGATTTATACAGATAACATAAAAGAAATCCTTAGAAATAAGAAACTAATAGAGAAAGAGCTAAAAATTAAATTGTTTAATAAAGGAAAAAATTTATTTATAGAAGGCGATGCAAATTTAGAATATATGGCTCTGGAATTTTTTAAAGCAGTAAATTTAGGTTTTTCTGTTGAAAAATCATTAAAACTAAATGAAGAGGGAATTACATTACAAATTTTAAATATTAAAGACATAACGAAAAGAAACGATTTAGAAAGAATTAAAGCAAGAATTATAGGAAAAAGAGGAAAAACCCTTAAAACCCTGCATAATCTAACAAAATGTGATATCTCGCTAAAAGGTAATATAATAGGGATTATAGGAGACGAAGAGGAAATTGAAGACGCTACTAACTCTTTTAAATCATTAATTCAGGGAAGTAGACATGGCAAGGTTTATTCTAGATTAGAAAGCCAAAGAAAGAAAAAAAGGTTATATGATAATTTTAATATAAAGAGTATTAATTAAAAATCTATGTTTTCTGGTGTTCAATAAAATCAAAAACTTCTTGTATTTTACCTACGCCTAAAACTTAAAAATGTAATTTTGAAGGATCAGAAATTAAAAATTTCTGAGGGCGTAGGTTTGTTTGAAGTTTTTGAGACCAAAAAATCAGGAATTTTAGGGCACAGAAAATCTTTCAGAAGATTTTCTGCTGCAGGAAAAAAGACATCGCCTTCATTGCGATGTCCTCTGCTTAAAAACAGAGGTTTACTTTTTTCCTGTATCAGAAAAACCCTCCTATCTTACCACCAACCAAAGTTGGTTGTTTGTTGGGTTTTTGGGATACAAAATTGAAACAAGTAAATTTAGATAAGCCATATACTAAAGTATATGGTTTCAATTTATGGACATCAGAAACTTGCTAAATCCTCGCTCTCCTTAACAAATTTGCATTTGTCACAACAGTTATTGATGAGAGGGCCATTGCTATTTCAGCTATTACTGGATGTAATAAACCAAAAATAGCTAGAGGAATAGCAATAATATTATAGGCAAACGCCCAAAATAAATTTTGACCTATTTTTCTAAAAGTAGCTTTGCTTAATCTTATTGCCTGAACAACTCCCATAAGAGAGCTTTTAGCCAAGACCAAATCTCCGACCTCTATTGCAATGTCTGTTCCAGAACCCATTGCAATTCCTACATTAGACTGTTTTAGTGCAGGAGCATCATTAATCCCATCTCCAACAAAACAAACCATTCCTTTTTTTTGTAACTCAACAACTTTTTTTGCTTTATCTTCCGGCAAAACATTTGCAATAACATCTTTTATTCCCACCATTTCAGCAATAGCTTTTGCAGTTATTTCATTATCTCCTGTCAGCATGACTGTCCTATAACCTACTTTATTCAACAAATTTATAGCTTCAACAGAATCCTCTTTCAAAGAATCAGCTACTGCGATTACTCCAATAACTTTCTCATTTTCACTAACTATCATAGTTGTCTTTCCTCTTTTTTCATATTTCTCTATTATTGAAAAATTATCCAGTGAAATCCCTCTCTCTTTCATAAGCGTTCTATTTCCAATTATAATTTTTTTTCTGTTCATTATTCCTTCAACGCCCCTCCCTCTTAAAATTTTAAAATTCTTTATCTCTCTATATTTTTTTAAATTAGCTTTTTCTACAATTGCTTTTGCTATAGAGTGTTCACTTAATCTTTCTAACGAAGCTGCAATTTCTAAAATATATTTTTCGTTTGTTTTATAAGCAAATATATCACTAACTTCTGGCTTGCCTTTTGTAATTGTTCCTGTTTTGTCAAATACAATTATTTTTATTTCCTTCATTGTTTGAATAGCTTCCCCCTTTCTTATTAAAATTCCTTTTTTAGCTCCAATTCCAAAGCCAACCATTAATGTTGTTGGAGTAGCTAAACCAAGAGCACACGGACAGGCAATAACTAAAACAGAAATAGCAACTTCTAAAGCTCGGCTTAGCTCACCTGAAACTAGCAGCCAGCCTAAAAAACTTAAAAATGCTAAAAATAAAATTATTGGAACAAATATGCTTGTTATTTTATCAGCCAGTTTTTGTATAGGGATTTTAGTGCTTTGAGCCTCTTCAACTAGATTAATTATATGGGCAAGAAAAGTATCCCCGCCAATTTTTGTCGCTTTTACATACAAAACTCCATCCTGATTTATTGTTGCGCCAATTACTACTGAATTCTTTTTTTTATCAACAGGCAGACTTTCTCCAGTAACCATAGACTCATCAACATCGCTCTCTCCTCTAACAACAATTCCATCAGTTGGAATTTTCTCACCGGGCCTAATAATCATTATATCCCCTACTTTTATCTCCTCAATATTTATCTCAATTTCCCTATTGTTTTTAATAATCCTTGCCTTTTTCGCTCCTAACTCTAACAATTCTCTAATTTCCTGAGTAGCTCTTCCTCTAGCCTTTGCCTCAATATATTTTCCAGTTGTAAAAAAAGCCATTATCATTGCAGCAACTCCTGAATAATCTAAAATATAGCCTATCAAAGAAAAAAACCCAGTAAGATAAGCGATTACTGTTCCTAAAGCAATCAAAGAATCCATGTTAAAATAAAAAGTTAAAAATCCTCTTAATCCTCCTTTAATAGTATCTCTTCCAAAAATAAAAATCACAGGAAAACCTAAAATAAGAATTGTTATTACAGAATATGGCATTGTTATAATAGAAAAACTAAATAACCTCTCAGATAACATAATTAAAGCTATCGGAATAGTAAAAATCCAACTCCAGATTAATTTCCTCTTCCAACTTGTTATTTCAGCATCCTCTATGGGTGCTTCATGTTCATGCATATCATGATTTTGATGATTGGGGTTTTTCATATATTTCATTAGGATTATCTTCCAAAATATAAACTTTATTCCATGTATTTTTTAAATTTTTAATTATTTTTTCCATATTAATTTTATTCATTTTATTTAATTTTGCTAAGAGTAATATATAATCAACTATATCTCATTACCCGCTCTAAATATTTTTTTAGTTTTATTTTAAGTATTTTTATTCCTATCATTTCAATTTTTAAAAATAAACTATTCTATTTTCACCAGATTATATCCCGCTCTTTCGACTGCTTTTTTCAATTCCTCATCTTTAACTTTTTCTTCACACTCAACAAAACCCTTTTTTGTCAAAAGACTAACCCTGACTTCATTAACGCCATTAACTTTTCCAAGGCTTTTCTCTATGTTCATTGCACATGAAGAGCAGTGCATTCCCTCTATAGATAATTTCTTTTTCATCTTAGTCCTCCTTTAAAATAAATTATAAACATTACTATCATATAATCATATAAAAACAGCAAAAACCAGCTTAAAAAATCAATTATTCTTATACTTGTAATATTGAACATATCTTCAAAAATAAAATTTGAAGGAAAAATTAACAAATTAATTATTTTTCCCTGAATAGTTTGACTTTCAAGAACAGGAGCTAGCTGGAGAATAATTATAATATTGATTATATAAACAACTGCTATAATAATAACTAATTTTAAATTTGGCTTAAATATTTTTAAATGCATTTTAACTAACAGCAAATTTAATAATTTCCAAATTACAAGAATGATGCAGTTTACACCAATTCTCGCATTTTTCAGCTAAACTTTTATCTTTATAAAAAAGCTTGCATGCGTCACACTGATAAACTTTATTTTTATTTTTTATAATTTCATTTACCATTTTTTATTCCTGCAGTCATTAATGAAAAAACATTCAATTTTTTCTGTTTTTCAACAAAAAAATTTGATTCTCTAAATAATTTCAGAATTTGTTTTTTTGTCGGCACCCCAGAATTTCCTGGCTCTATTAAATAAAATATGAAATTAAACAAAGGTCCAAAATCAAAATCAGTTATTATAAGCTTGCCATTTTTTTTAAGTATTTTATAAAATTTTTTCATTATTTTTTCCTTTTCTGGAATATGATGAAATGCGTCAACTACAAATATATAATCAAAAAAATTTTCTTTAAATTTTTTATTAATATCAAAGGCGGAGGCAATTATAAGCTTTGTTTTATTTAATTTTTTTTCAGCTATCTTTAACATTTTTTCAGAAATATCCATACCATAAAGCTCTAAACCTAAATTCCGATTCTCCAACAGATAAAGCAAACTTCCTGTCCCGCATCCAACATCCAAAACCCTGGAATTATTTTTTATTTTAATGGATTTTATTGTTTTTATAATTATATTGAGTAATATTTTGCTAAAAAATCCTTTATCATAATATCTAGACCAAAAATTAAAAAATTTTCTATTTTGATTCTCCAAACATATATTATTCATATTCTTTCTTTACCTGCCTCCATATCCAGACAATAAATAAAATTAATGCTGCCAAAATAAGAGATCCAAAAATTACATTAAATAAAAACTTGCCAAAAATTGAATAACCATATTTTAATCCATCTGCACAACTACCATAATCCATTATAACAAAAGCGCATCCACCAAGTAAAAACAATAATATCAAAATTATTATTATAACTAGCAAAATATTTTCATTTTTCATCTTATTTTTGTATCTGTTTTATTAACCATATAATAAACAATATTAATGTAATAAAAATTAGAATACTAAAAATCCATATAAATAACATCATACCAGCCCCATAACTTCCCATCATTGCTGACATCATGTTTCCAATTCCAAAACCCATCATGCTAGTCCCACCTGAAAAAACAACTACTAACAAAACTATTATTAGAATTAATAAATTATTATTTTCTTTCATTTTACTACTCCTTTTAATACAGCCGATTTTTTTAAAGTTCTTAAAATATGAATACAATATTGGGACATATGTTCTTCTATAGTATCTATTAATGGCTTTATAGTTTCTTTATTTAAACTGTAATATCTAAATTTTCCATCAGTTTTCGAATTAACAAATCCGCATATTTTTAGCCTAGATAAATTATGAGAAACAGAAGTTTGATCCATATTTAATTCTTTCATTATATCAGAAACAATTTTTTTATTTTTCCTCAATAAGTTAATTATTCTTAGTCTTGGTTCTGAAACTAAAGTCCCAAAGAAAATTCTATATGCTTCGTACAAGTCTTTCTCGGAAAAGCCTCTATCGCAGCAGGAGTTTAATATGGATTTATTTATCATATGAATATATAATACATATAATATTTAAATATTTGTATAGTAGATAATGTATAAAAGATACAAAATGTCTAATTGTTCATTAAAATTTTTAGATTTAATATCAAAAATTTCCTGTTTCTTACAATGCCCTAAAGGGCATGATTTATTTGGACTTTGGGAGCCAGAAAAAAAGACGTTGCGAAGCAACGTCCACTGCTTAAAAGCAGTGGTTTATTTTTTTTCTGTATAAAAAATTTGAAAGTTTTTTTCTATAAAAATTTTAAACAAACAATTCCTTTGCCTTTTTCTGAATTTGAATAGTTAAATCTGCCTTCCTTTTTTCAAATTCAGCTTCTTTTGACATAATTTCTAAATTTAATCTTTCTTCAAATTCTTTCTTAAATTTTTCCCTTAATTTTTGAGACTGTTCTTTAATTGCTTTTTCAATATCTAATTTTTTCTCCTTTTCTATTTCTGTTTTAGTTTTTGCAATTTCTGTCTTCCCCTTTTTCATCTCCACCTTTATTTCTTTTTTCATTTTTCCAATTTCTGTCTTCCCCTTTTTCATCTTTTCTTTATATTCATTATGTATTTTGATTACCTCTTCTGTCAGAAGCTCATGCATTTTTTTGTCCAATATTACCTGATGTATAAGTATCTCCTCTTCATAATGTTCTCTTAGTTTTCCCTTTTCTTCAATCAAATTCCTTTTAAATCCATTTTCTAATGTCTTTCTTTTTTTCTCAAGTTTTTCCACTAATCTTTCCCTAACAATTTCTGCTATTTTCTTTTCTTCATCTGATATTTTTTCTTCTAGCTTTTTACTTAATTTCTCAAACTTCGCTCTTGAATTATTTAATCTAGCTAACTTTTCCATATCAGTTTCATCTAACTTTCTTTTTTTTAATTTCAACTCTTTAAAATCTCTAGACTTAAGTGTTTCCCTCAATTTTTCTAGCTGATTTCTAGCTTTATTAAGTTCAGACAGTTTTGCTCTTTCTTCTGTTTTTAGTTCTTTTTCCTCAATTTTTAATTTATCAAGATTTTCTTTTTCTAATTTACCTCTTAACATCTCCAATTTTTTATTTAATTGGTTATCAAAATTTTCTTTTATCTCTTGTTTTAAAGAAATTTTAACTCTGTCTTTATATTTTTTTTCAAATGCAAGCTCTAAATTTCTATACTTATCTTCAAAACTTTTTTTAGTTATTTCAATGTCTTCATGAAACTCTCTCTGAAGATCAAGTTCTTTATTTCTAAGTTTTTTTATCAGCTCTATTTTAATTTCATTTAAACTTAAGTTAAACTTGTCATTTATCATAAAATTGCTGTCTGGGTCTATCTTAGCTAATATTTCTTTTTTCCTTTCTTCCTCTGCTTTTTTTTTCTCAATAAATTCCTTAAATGACTCCAATTCTTTTTGGAACTTAGGCAGATTAGTAATCTCTTTTTGTAATTCTGAAATTTTTGTTTTTATGTGCTCTGTATCATGCACCTTTTCTGCTAGTTCTTTAATCTTTCTGTGAATAACCTGCTGTTGACTAGGAATAGCTTTCTTTAACTCTCTAATTTTCCTATGTATAAACTCGTGGCTGTCTCTAGTTTTTTCTTTATAGTTTCCATTTATTTTTGCCTTTAAACTAATTAACTCTTTTTCAATTTCAGGGATATAAGAAACGTTTTTAAGCTTACTTTTAATAGAAGAAACTTCCTGTTCATAACCAGTGGTATTCAAATTTGCTAATTCTCTTTTTATTTCTTCAAGCCTCTCAACACCCTTTGCAAAAACTTCAAAATCTCTTATTGATGTTTTTTTATTAACCTTTGTTTTTCTCACCATCTTTTTATCATTACTACTAAATATTTAGGCAATTCTTGTTTTTAAAACTTGCTTTTTCTTTCTAGAACACTAGTATCATAACCTTTATCATCCCACTCTTTTATCTTCTTTTTTATGTTGCTAACATTTGGCAGTTTATACTTATTTTCCAAAATACTCGTATCATAACCCTGATTCTTCCATTTTTTCATCTGATTAATAAGCTGTTTGCTATTTCCTCTTTTCTTTATTTCCTTAAATTTTCTAACTCTTTTTTTATAGATTTCTTTTATTAATTTTATTCTTTCTAGTTTAATTTTATCAAGCTCTTTTTTATAAACATTTCTTTCATTATCATTATGAAACTTTTTATAATCCTTTTTTTCTCTTAATCTAATAAGTTGTTTCTCTCTTTCAACCTCTTTTTTATACTGGCCTTTTAATTCTTTCATAAGTTTGTCTTTAGAAAAAAAAGAATAAATTAACAATATTATTAGGGCTATAAAAAGAATGGCAAATAATATAGCAAAAAAAGAAACCCATCCCTGTAATATAAAATCACTTTTTTCGCGCACTATACTAAAATAAACGCTTGAAGTACTGATAGATTCCTTATATTTTATAGCTACTCCTAAAACATAATCTCCTACTCTAATTTTTTCTGGCAATATTATACTTTTTGAATAATCTAATTTTCCATCAACAATAACATTTTCAGACTCAGAAATTATGGTCCTTTCATCAAAATCCTTAACAAAATAAATCAGCTCTACATTCCTTCTTCCAATATTAGCTAAATCAAAAATTTTTATTTCTGATACTAATTTTTCTCCCGGAATTATTTTTCCATCCTTTAAAAATAAATTAACATTACTGTCAAATAAAACTTCTTTAGACTGCACTTCTAATATGATAGGTATTTTTTGTAGCTCTTTATTAAAAGAAATTTTTAAATTTCCAATATAAATTCCTGGTTTTCTATTTTTTGATTTAAAAAAAATTTTTAAACTTTTTTCTTCATTAGGAGCTAATTCAAAATTACTTTCCTCGATTGATAATAAGTCAGTAATCCCCTCACTAGTTGACAGAGAAAATTCTTTTATGTCTAATCCACTATTCTTAACTTTAATTGTATTTAATGCCTCTCCATTTTCAACAATAGCTGTTTTAATAAACAAAACATCTAAATCTACATCCTCTTTTTTATTATTTTGATTATATATAAATACTATGATAAAAAATAAAACTATGATTAAAAAATAAACCGCTTTTTTTT
This sequence comes from Candidatus Woesearchaeota archaeon, assembly GCA_964372925.1. GTDB lineage: Archaea > Nanobdellota > Nanobdellia > Pacearchaeales > GW2011-AR1 > ARS1285. The sequence goes on along the minus strand of CAYJSY010000004.1, from coordinate 1,167 downwards.
TGATTTTCATCATTCTAGATAATTAATCTATTTTTTATATCTTTTGATTTTCTGATTTTTTAAAGATCTCAAAATAATTATTATAAACAAAACTAAGAATAAAATCCCAATTATTAGCCCTATCAATATAGATTTATAATTTAAATTAAGTATAAGTGGTTTTTCAATTATTTCAAAATGAGAGGTTGAAGTAGCAACTCCATTAGGATAGATAAGTTCCAAAGCAAGGACATAGTCTCCTCTAGAAAAACTTGTAGTTGAGAACTCTTTTTTAAATGTTTTTTGTTCCTCTATTAAAAAAGTTTCGCTTTCAGTTAAAAAAAGATTGTTTGAGAAATCTTTTATTAAGTAGTTTGTAGTAACATCAAATCTAGATTTCTCTCCTATAGGAATTAAAGTTATCTGACTCTCTAATTTTTCACCAATCTCTAAAACCTTTAAATCTTCAGGAATAATAATGCTTGCATCAAAAAGCAATTCTTTACTATTAACCGCTATACTGACTAAAATTTCCTGATTATTAACAAATATTTTTCCTGTGTACACTCCTGGTTTTTCTGGAGAAACTATTCTAAACTCAACAACCCTTTTTTCCTTTGGGTTTAAAACAAAACTTGAATATTTTTCATCCATAATCACTATATCTCTTAATTCCTCGCTTATAACAGTATCTACGACAATACTTTTGTCTATCTTATTATAAACTTCAACTTCTTTATTTCTAATACTCTCTAAGACAGTAATAATTTCTAAACTTTTTGGGTTTATAATTAAGTTATAAGTCTCTCCTCCCCCGCCGCCCCGACTACTTCCACCGCCCCCACTTCCGCTACTTCCAGCACCTCCGCCCCCACCACTGCCTCCCTCTCCACTTCCTCCACTATCACCACCACTACTAGTATTTATTCTAAAAGTAACACTTGAAAAATTTAAATTACCTAGTGTATCATTAGCATAAACTGTAACATTATGTAATTTATCGCTCCAGGTAATATTAGTTAGATTCTGTCCACAAACAAAACTTCTATTAACAGAATATGTATCATTTGAGTACCAACAACTTTCTACTCCAACTCCTGCATCAGTTATAGTTGCATTAATATCCAATTCGGAATTAGTTGAAGTACTATCATTACTAGGAGTTGCAATTACAATAGCAGGTCCAAG
>CAYJSY010000003.1:0-16700 GCA_964372925.1 Candidatus Woesearchaeota archaeon | reverse complement strand
GCCTTCATTGCGACGTCCTCTGCTTAAAAGCAGAGGTTTACTTTTTTCCTGTATTCATAAAATATAAAATAACTGAGAAATCGACGATCATGAGGAGTCGATTTAGCGGAAATATCTAAAATGTAGTCGAGCGAGGCGAGGCTGGGAATGTTAAGTTTGATATTGGACTTAACAAAATCAACAGATTTAAAAACTCTTTTTTTCAAGTTAACTTATGGCAAAAGAATCAACTGGTAAAAAACCAAAGAAAAATAAACCAACATCAAAAAAATATAAAATGTATAAGATAGAAAATGAAAAATTAATTAGATCCAAAAGCTGTCCAAGGTGTGGATTAGGAATATTTTTAATGAAAGCAGAAAATCGGCTTTATTGCGGTAAGTGCCATTATACAGAATTTATAAAAAAATAATTTTTTATTAGCATAAAATTAACCTTTAAATACTTTTATTATTCTGTTTATTGATGGTATTTAATTTTGATAACTCTAAAAAAGTTTTTTTAAACAAAAAAGATAAAAGTAGCAAGGGAAGTTTTGATATAAAAATAGCTAAATTATGTGAGTTTGTAAATAAAAAAGAGGATTATTTTACTGCAAGTTCTTGTTCAGGCAGAATAATTCTAATTTTCGATAATAAAACTAAAAAACCAAATCTAATTTTATTTAGAGCACACGAAAAAATTAACTTACATCCATTAAAAAAAGAAATAAAAAAAATTATTAATGGTAAAAAATCTAAAAATGAAACCATTTATTTTAAACAAGAGCCGTGCCTTTTGGTTGTATGTTGTAGAGATAGAAATAGTCAGTGGAGATTATTTAATCTAGCTAGAAACAATGGATGGAAAAAATCAGGAATCTTAACAATAAATAAAAAATTTTTAATCGAATTAATGTCTACAGAAACCATCAGTTTTCCGATTATTAAAAACAAAAAACTGTTAGTTAATGATAATTTTTTGAAACTAGTTGTTAAAAAATCAAACGATAACTTAGAAAGAGGATGGAATAAAATCAAAAGATTAAATAATTTATTGATTAGCTAAAAAATCAGAAAACTCACTTTGTGATTTTTCAATAATCTCGTCTATGTTTTTTCTAAAATTAGAGTATTTTAGCTTATTTTATTCAGAAAAGTATCCATAAAGCCTTGATGGACAATATTCTTTTTTATATTTTTCAATAAAATATTCAAAAATTGGTTCTTGTTCTCTCTCAAATTTTGGATAATGCATAAAATATCTCAAAACTCTAATATCCTCGGTAACTTCCTTTAAATAAGTAGAAAAATATCTACCATTAACTGACTTTTTCATAGGCCTGTCCGTTAAAATACTAATAATATCTTTTATCATTTGAAAAACTCAAAAATTATTCTAACATCATTTCCTGCTCTCGGATCTTTAATATTAAACGATTTTATATACAATAAAAAATCTGAAGAAATACTTTCTTCTGTTATATTAACTGGGAATATTATTTCTCTTGTTACCCCCATAAAATCTAGCTCTCCAATAATTTTTCCATTTGTTAAATTTAAAGATATAAATCTTATTTCTGTATACGTCTCTGAATTAAGAAATTTCTTCCCCTTTAACTCTTTTTTTATACTATTTATTTCAGTATCAATAGAATCTACTATTATCCCACCTTCAAATCCAACAATCTTTTTGTTTTCAATATATAGATTTCCATTCCATTCATTAAAACTTCCCTTAATCGATTTTCCACTACCCCCCATAAAAACCAATTTACTTTTACTTTTATTAATCGGGTCTCTTACACCATCAAAACCGAGTCTTTTATTTAATATATTCAGATTTTCTTTAACAACACTGCCAGTTATAGCTTTATCATACTTATTAAAATAAAAAAATAAAAAAAATAAAAAAGACAGCAATATTAACAATATTAAAATCCAGAAATAATCTTTTTTATTTATATGATTATACATAGATTTTTTTGTTAAAAATTATTTATAAACTTTATTATACTGTTGAATCAGGTTGTAAACTTGCCTTTCGTTTTTCTTTGATTAATCGCTCTTTTTTATACAGTGAAAACCAGTAATATTTAGGAGACAGAAACATTAATAGAAGATTTTTTAAACAACTAGTTATTGTTATATTATAGTAAATGAAATTAATTTAAAAATATTTTAGTTTCATTTCCTAAATACTAGGAAAAAATTTTCTACGAAAATTAATTTCCATCAGTATAAATAAAAACAACAGGATTTTTATTAATAAAAATGACAAAAGAGATTGACGATATAATTTCAAAAATAAGCCCATATTATACAAATAAAAAAAATAAATTGAAGTCTATTCCAGATATTTATTATAATTTAGTTTATGACTCCCCAAGCGGATCGTTAGAACCTATTTATTTTTTTATACTTGATTTTATGAGCAAAATGGGATTGGAGGTAGAAAAAATTACAGATAGTTTTGCATCATCTCCAGGAAGCGGGCATTTTTCAGAGCTTGGGGCAAAAAAATCGCAAATGCAAGAACAAGCTTCAAAAGTGATGGCGACCATAAATGCTGTTCTAAGAAGCATTCTAAACTTAATTTATGATTTAAAAGAATTTAAAATAAGACTTAGCCACTATGATGCCGCAAAATCAAAAGAAAAATCAGTAGAAGAGTCTGCCAATCTTTCTCTAAAACAGATTTGGATGGATAAAGTAGATGTTCAGAGAGGTCAGGGAAGCATAAATGCATTATCTTCCGGAAATCTGCAGTTTGTAACTTTAAGAGACGCTTTTATGTTTGCAAATTCTTTAGAGGATGTTGATAAAACGGATTTAAATGATAGGGTTAAAAGAATTTTAAAACCTAGAATTCAGGAATTTTTAGAGTGGAAAAAAAGAAGCGAACAAGAATTAAGAAAAAGATTTGAAATAGAAAAAATTTATTTAAAAAGCCAGGTAGATGCTTTAAAATTACAGTCTAGATGGGCAAGACCTTATCTAAAATCTGCAGAAAAATTGGCTCAGGATCAAAAACTTGAAGAAAATGCCGCTCTGGTAACTGCATTTAATACAGTCCTTCTTCAACTGACCTTGCTTGGAAAAAAAGAGATGAAAATGGACGATAAAACAACATATTCGAGATTTGGTGGCATTCAAGCGCCAGAAGAATTTAAAAAAATATTAAAAAAAACAAGAAAGTATTATTCAATTGTTTTTATTGACTTTAGTTTTATAGGAATCCCCTCAAAAATTGGTCAGCACTATGCTTTTGGTGGTAAGGCAGATATAAAATTTAAATCTTACTCCTTAAATGAGGAGGAATTACAATTGTTTCAAGATAAGCTAAACGAGTCTGATTTAGATATTTCACTTAAACTAATTCAGGGAATGACAGATGATTCTCTGTTGCAAATAAAGTTAGATATAGAGGAGTTTCTTGAAGAAAAATCTGAAGCAAATAAAGAGGACATTAACCCGTTTTCAGCTCTTTTTGGGGTATTTAAATCCGAAAAAAAACCCGAAAAAGACATAAAAAAAGAAAAACTAGATATTTTAAAGAAAAAAGGAGTTAAAAATGATTCTTATCCAGAAGCTTATGTAAGAAATTTTGCTATCGCTGACGCTATGGATAGTTGTTTTTCTATTTATGATGTTTTTAAAAAATCTATGGGCATGGCAGCCTTTCCTTATGCTGGTAACAGGGGAAAAGGAATTGCTGGTGCTCCAGAAACAACCGCTGAAAGATTATTTGGAATAAAGCCAGGAATAATCAAGCCAAAATGGTAATTTTTTTGGGTGATTAGCTAAATTCCACACTAAACTTTTTGTCAGTCTCTTCTAAAGTCTTAACTACATACACAATTAGACAGATGTATCTTTAATTTATCCTTAATTCTACAAGATTTATTAATATCAAAAATTTCCTGTGTTTTACCATCGCCTAAAACTTCAAAATGTAATTTTGAAGGATCAGAAATTAGAAATTTCTGAGGGCGATGGTTTGTTTGAAATTTTTGAGCCAGAAAAAAAGACGTTGCGAAGCAACGTCCACTGCTTAAAAGCAGTGGTTTATTTTTTTTCTGCATTCATAAAACTCTAAAATGTCGTCGGTATTTAGAAATAATAATGAGCGGGGTTAATAAAAGTCAAAATCGGAATAGGCACAAATTTTTAGATAAAGATGTTTAAGTGACGATAAGGTTACAGTATCTCCGTACAGGATTTCTAAGTAAAATAATTTAGAGTAATATAAAATTAAAAAATGCAATATTTTTTATCAGTTAAAATCCAATTCCTTTAACTTTTAAATATAAGTTAGAAATAATTACCAAAATAACAATGAGAGAAATTATCCATGTCAGTTTAATTAAAAATTTTCTTCTTTCATGAACCCATCTTTCTATATCTATTATCTCTTTATTCAGTTCTTTTTTGAATTTGATTCTTTTAAATCTGTTTTTGGATTTTTTAATCATCTTGATATGATAAAAAGAAGAGATAAGAGTTTAAATGTTTTTTGTTTTTTAAAATTTTTTATTCTTGACTTTTAATAAATTTTTATCCTTACAGTATTTTAGGTTATCATTTAAATATTTTCAGAAAAATTTTAGGTGTTGGCTATTTAAACAATATTTTCTTTTGTTATCTCAATATTTTCCTTTTTTTGTTTTTTACTCATAGCTAATTTTTTTATTGCTTCTAAATAATCTTTTGAATCGTAAATATTTGCATGCACTATAAAAGATTTTTTTCCAAAACTCCCCTTAATTTTATTAATTAAAATGTTTTCTTCTGGTTTTGATAACTCTTCAGATAATATTTTTTTTGTGGCCTCAAAACCGGGGTTTTTTTCAGATTCTATTTTTACTATTATCTCCTGTCTTTTAAATAATTCGTTTCTTACGTTTTTTTTAAAATCCATGTTAGAAATTTATTAATATTATTTTATTTAATATGATTATTTTAATATAAATTTACAGTCTAATAGCGTAAATTCCTTTTTTGTTTATTTTTAGTTTATTTGCAATATCAGACTTTTCGCAATTAATTATTTCAACCTTTCCTTTAAAAGAGTCTGATGTTTCTTTTTTTTCACAATTTGGACAGATATCTCCTTCATATATCAGTTTACAGTTTTTACAGGCTTTTTCCTTAGACATTTTTATTCTCCATTTTATTTTTCTTATTTTGATTTTTTTTATTAACTGATTTTGACTTTCTTTTTTCTTCCTCTATCCATTCTAGTTTACCTAAACCTGGCTGTCTCATTGTTAGTCCTATTTTTGGCTTGTCCCCTTTATATGATATTGCTACTATTCTGGCTAGGCAGACATCTTTCTTTTTCAATACTCTTTTAGAATCTTTGCCTAATAATGCATTTGTACTTGAAAAACTGACATAATCTTCCATTGTCTGGCTTATGTGAATAACTCCCTTTATAACTCCTAAATTGAAAAACGCCCCAAAATTAGTTATTTCGTCAATAATTCCGTAAACTAATTCTTGATTTTCTGGTTTCCATGATATTAACTTAAATCTTGATAGATAGTAAGCAGCCCCATCTCCCGGGATTATTACGCCCTTTCCAACCTCTAAAACAGAGATTATTCCAATAACCTCCCCTATATCTTTATCATGATAGTCTGCATAAATCTCCTGCAGTTGTTTTGCAACAGCATCGCTAGTTTTTAGACCAAATAATTTTGGCTCTACTCTAACATAATCTTCAATCTCAGTAATATAGAACATATAAAGAATATAAAAAAATAGCTTTTTAAAGGTTACTGAATTCGGGCAGTTATAAAACAACAAAAGTAAGATTTATAATGTTTATAAATAGGTATATAATATCTAAAATGGGGAGTTCAATAATAATTTATAAATAGTTTTAGGGCAATTTACGCAAAGCCGGAAAATTTTATTATTAATCTAAAATGAAGCTGTTAAAAAATTTTAATTGGATTATTATTTTTGTATTAATAATTATCTCTTTTAATCTAATTTACTCTCAAGAAAACAATTCAGCGGGCACGACAAATTCTTCAAATGAAACCGGTTCTGGAATTTCTGATGCTAGCAATGAAACTATTCTGCTAAAAGATATAGAAATAATAAAATTTTTTCCTAGAGAGGTTAAATTAGGAGATGTTCAATTTAGCATTCAAGTTATAAATAACAAGAATAAAACTTTTGAAAATGTTCTAGCAGTCATTAAAGGGGCCGGTTTTTCTAGTTATGATGTTGTTGAAATAGATAAGCTAGGGCCTTATGAAAAAGATTATATTTTTGTTGATGGCAATTTAGTGCAAAGCGGAGAGATAACTTTAACAATAAAAATAGTCAAAGATACTTTTTATCAAAAAATAAGTGTTTTCGATTCAAAAAAAGAAATTGATGAGTCTGAAAAGGCAAAAAAATTAGAAAGGCTTAAAGAATTATCGAAAGAACTTGAGGAGCTAAAGAAAAACTATATCACTCTTGAATTAGACCTTTTAAAGAAAAAAGAAAATGGTTATGATATTTCTGGAATAAAATTGGAAGACTTAAAAAAATATATTAGAGATGTTGAGTCTAATATACTTTCTAAAGATGTTTCAGAATCAGAAATTAGTTTAGGATTTGCTTTGGAGGAATATAAATACCAAAAAGGCAAAATGGACAGTGTTAAGATAATACCCTTTCTGACTAGACTCAAAGATAACGCCATCCTTATATCAGCTATTATTGGAGCAATACTTGCTTCTTTTGCACTATCAGAATTATTAAAAACAAAATCAGAAAAAGCTATTAAAGGAATTTCTAAGATAATAGGGAAAACTAAAGAAAAATAAATTTTTAAAAATATTTAAATAACTCCAAAAAATAAATTAGTTTAGGAATTTAATTCATCAGTTAATTCAATAAAGGGTAAAACTATTTAAATATAAGAAAATTAATAAATAAAATCGAAAAAGGTGTAAAATGCGTATAGCTTTTGTCTCAATTGTATGGATATTAATAGTTTTTTCAATTAGCCTAGTTATAGCTCAAACTCAAGAATGTTCTGACGAACAGACGATATTAAAGCTTTCTCAGACAACTAACTCTCATAGCAGTTTGCGAAATCAAAATATTTATAGCCAGAGAGTTTGCTATGACAAAATTTTTGGTGGAAATTACATAGGAGCAAATCCTCCCGAGTGTACGACTACTAATAAGATTATTGGACTATCTCAAACTACTAATGCTCATGCAGAAACTAAAGAACAAACTGTTTATACTAATAATGTGTGTTTTGGTGATTTAATCTGTCATACTATAAATAGGGCTGAAAATGAAAAATGCAATAACAATGAAAAGGTTGTTGTTAGCCTCTCTCAAGAAACTAATGCGCATGTTGCTCTAGGAAAATCTACAAATTACCCGATACAAATTTGTTGTCTTACTCAACAGATATTTCCCCAGTGCAATGATAATTATGATAATGATAATGATGGATTGTCAGATGAGAATGATCCAGACTGCAGGACAATTCCAACTGACCCAAATACCTACAATCCTAACGACCCATCAGAGGGGAATAATCAGTGTAATGATAATTATGACAATGATAATGACGAGCTAGTTGATGAAGAAGATCCTGACTGCTGGTCAAATCCAACAAATCCAACTACTTATAATCCTAACGATCCTATAGAGGGGCCTATTGCATTTGGAGTAAGTGGTGCTTTCTGGGCTAATATGAGAGACAGTCCTATTAGTAATGCAGATTTAAATGATTTAGTAAAATTAAGAGTTAGTGGACAGAGTTTGGAAAATAAAGAGATAAAATATGAAATATGGAAAGTTGATGGAGGATTTTTGTGGTTTGATCAACAAGTAGCTTCTCAAACAAGCACAAGCGGATTTACAACATGGAGAGCCGGAAAAAAAGAGGCAGATAATAGTTTAGCTGGAGGAGATTACTATTTTAAAACTTTTGTTGATAGTAATCATTTTTTAGATTCAGGCCCTTTAACTGTTTCAAATACAGAAGATAACTCACCGCCAGTTGCTGATATAATCAGTCCTGAAGATAGAGGAATTTATTTTAAAGATGAGGTATTAAATTTTAGGCAGAATAGTTATGATGTTGATGATGGATTTAGCTATACATGGAAGTTAGGGGATTCTGTTGCGGGTTCTGCTGAAACAACCAGAAGCGGAAATACTGTTAATAGAGAAAATTACGAATTTACATTCTCTTACGGTGCGACAGGACAAAAAAATATAGAGCTAACTGTTATAGATGATAGGGGACTGCCAGTAGGAGGAAGTAAAGATGCTCATTCCATTTTAGTAGTAGACAATCAGGTTGATACTGGAGAGCTTAATAGATATATTCTAGCCTATATTGATCTCCCAAGATTTGGAGAGGCTTATGGAAGAATTGTTGATTTTGATGCAACTAGTACGTATGCTATTAAAGAGGAGCTGGTTAATAATCAGATAACCTTAACCTGTCTTTCTGGAAAATGTCCTGCTATAACTGCGGGATGCCTTCAAAATGTTTGCGGTATCAATGTTATTAATGACCCTACAGAGAGTGGACAGCAAGCTAACTATAATGATATAACCTTTTCCTGGATTTTTAAAAGAGGCGAGACAAATGTTGGAGAAAAAACTGCTCTGGGAAGTTCTGGAGTTTTATTTACTAATACTTTTCCATCTGTTGGTTTTTACACGGCTGAACTTACGGCTAGCATTAATCCGTCAGCAAGTACTAGAACAGAATTTAATGTTTTTTTTGATAATCCAAGTTGCAAATTAATTGAGAACCAGGTAGATGTAGACGGAGTTCCTGGAAGCTCTATAGGGGAGAGTTACTGGATTGATCAGAATTCCTTTACTAATAGTTTTAACGACTGTTTTAGAGGGGATGGAGTTAATCAAAACGGACTTACTCAAACATCTTGCTGTCCTCAAAGTTCTATTTGTGATGATACTCTTTCTCCAAAAAAATGCAAATTTGATTCAAAAAACAAATGTCAGGATTTTACAACAGAAGTTGAGTGCAGCGATAATGACGGCCATCCAAATATTGCAAGAACAGAGTTAGATTCTATACTAAAAAGTCAGTTTCCAGGAGGATGTTCTGATTATTATAAAAGATATGGGGATAGTTGTTACGAATTTCTTAATTGTAAGTGTGAATGGAGAAATAGTGAATGTAAAACAGCTTCAAACCACTATGTAACCGATGGTAATCAAAATTTTGATTTTAATAACTTACCAAACAACATACAACAATCATGCAATGCTCAGTCATCTCCAATATCAGGCGAGTGCACTTTTGATTTTACTTATCAGGGAAATTGTGATACAGACGAGTTTATTAGAAGAAGCTGGACTGCTTCTTATGAAAATGCTGCTGCTTCTTCAAACGATCCTGAATACTGTGCAGATGGGACGGATAGTATACCCTGCGGGCAGATAGTAAGACTTCCTTTTTTTAACAATTTTAATTTAATAATAACTATACTATCACTAATTACAATTTATTATTTTATCATAAAAAAAAGAATTATTAAATCAGAAAAACCCTCCTGTCTTATCTCCAGCTAAAGTTGGTTGTTTGTTGGGTTTTTTGGATACAGAAAATTCATTCAGAAGAATTTTCTGCATAGAAAATGTAGTAAATTTTCTTGTGATCCAAAATTGAAAACCATATATACTACATAATAAATTAGGTAGTTTTAAATTTAGGGGCATAAAATTTAATAATAAAAAAGAGAAAAATAAAAATAAGTATTAATTTTTAATGAAATAAATAATTTAATAAAAATGAGGTTAAAAAAAGTTTTTTTGTTGGTATTGGCGGGGTTATTAGTCGAGTTAGTTTTTCCGGCGGTTTTTGCCAGTATAGAATTTGGAAATCTATCTTATGAGATCTCAAATAATTACGCTCCATTAACTCCAGTTAGAGGATGGATAAATATAAGTTTGGATAGGGAATCAACAAAAACACTTATATCTGGATTTAATATCAATTTAACTCTAAAAGAATTATTAGAAAAAAATAATCTTTTTTGTTCTTTATCAAGTCAGTGCTCATGTTTGCCAAAAGATTGCAAGGATAGCTATTCTATTTTAGGTGATAAAAATCTGGAAAAAACTTATTCAGTTAGAGCAGCCTCAACTAAATTATTTGGGATTAAGATTACTGATAATATAAGCCAGATTACAGAATTTAAGTTTAATGTCTCGACAAATGCTGGCAATTCCTGTTTAAATCCGGTTATGATAGATTTGCTTGATAACGGAATTGACTGGAAGATTAATCAGGTTAGTAATGACGAGTGTTTTATTAAAAATCCATTTGGCTGTTATAACTCGTCTCATCTAAATGGAAGCGTAAATATCGGAATAGATAGGTTATGTGAAAAAATTGATCTGCCTCCTGCTGGCGGATTTAAGGTAGGAGCAAAAATTTCTGGAAATGGAACCAGCAGTTTTACTATGAGTCTAGAATTTGGGGGCGTTGAGAAGAGATGCAATGCGAATATTACCGGAAGAGAAGCCAGCTGCAGGATTGTTCTAGATCAAAGTCTTACTAATAACAATACTAAAGCAGAGGTTTGTATTTTCTCAAACAATCCTACTAACTATAAAATAAATTTTGAGGATAACGATCCTTGCGGATATATAATACAGTCAGACGGACAAAAATTTCCCCACGATTACGAAATTTTTGCACTGCCTCTAAAATATGCCCCTATTCAAAAAGTTAGTTTTAGCCAAAATTTATTTGAAAATAATATAACCAATTTAATTTTTAATTATATCAACGATAGATATAATTTAGAGTGCAATCCGGAATGTATAATTCCTATAAGAATTTATGCAGGCATTAATCAAAATATTAACATTTCTAATTTGTCTTTGGATTATAGCGTGAGGGGGCATGGAAAAAAAGAGACTGGATTTTACGATGTTGTGGAAAGCCCTGCACTAGTAACCTCTAAATTTTTAAAATTAGAGCTAGAAAAAGCTAATATACTAACTGCTAAACCTGGCAATCTTATTTTAAAAATAGGCAATTTAACAATTACTAAAAACCTTACAATAACTAATTTGCAGATAAAAAGAGTAGTTCCAGATAAAGTCAGCTTACTAGTTCCAACAACATTTATAACTATCCTGGAATCAAATGCCTCAAATGTCTCTTATACATGGGATTTTGGGGACGGAACAGTTATAACAACAAAAGAAAATAAATTACAACATACATATTCTAATGTAAGCAGCTACCAACTTAAAGTTAATATCTCTAATAAAGACGGCGAGTCTTTAAAAATAATAACTGTTAGAGTTCTAGCTAATTATGAAGCAATTAACTCTACAATTAAAAATTATAAAAAGAAGTTAGGAAGCGTAGAAACTGACTTATTAGCAATTCCTGACTGGATTCAATCAAATATTAGGCAGGTAGAAAATATTGATGATTTAAAAAGCGAGGTTGACAGATTAGAAAGAAATTTTAAAGAGTCTCTCCAAGAAAATTTTGGCAAGATTATGACCGAACTTAATGATTTAAATTTGCCATATAAAATAGCAGTTACACAAACAATAAAACCTGTTAAATTTGTTCAAAATATAGACAGACTAGACCTCTCTGTTCTAGCCGAAGAAATGTCAGTAGATGAAGAAAAAGATAAAACAGATTATCATAATTCAATTAATAAATGGATATCAGATGAATTAGATGCTGAATTTGAATCTAAGACATACAGCTCTTACTATGATAAAGGCGAGAAAATTTTGCTTTCTAGTGTTAAGCTTAGTCTAATTCCAAAAAATGAGATAGAAGAGGTTTATATATTAATTTTAGGAGAATCGTCTAAAATTAAATTTAAGGAAGATTACTCTGAAAAAGAAATTTCTAGTGGATTTTTGATAAGACTTCCACTAAATGAAGCTAAAAATATCGAGTTTTTATATCCAGAAAGAATAGATATTTTAAATCCTCCTTTATATATTGCCCCTAATTTTAAAAAATTAGAATTTGGAGTAGAGGAAGGAGTTTGTAAAATAAATAATGTATGCGAGAAAGAAAGAGGAGAAAATTCCAAAAATTGCCGAGAGGATTGTAAGCCCTGGAAGCTGACCGCCTTATTTTTAGGATTATTATTTATTATAGCTTTTATTATTTATATAATAATGCAGGAATGGTATAAAAGATATTACGAGTCTCATTTGTTTAAGGATAAAAATCAGTTATTTAATTTAATAACATTTATGAATAATGCTCTTAGACAGAATCTTTCAAAAAACCAGATTTTTCAAAAGCTTAGAACACTTGGATGGAGTGGCGAACAGTTAAATTATGCCTGGAATAAACTTCAAGGAAAAAGAACAGGCATGTGGGAAATTCCAATATTTTTACATTTTGAAAAAAAGACAGTTCGGGAAGAAATCAATAGAAGAAGCGAATTTAAACCGCAAAAATAGTCTAGCAAACTGTTAAGTAAACCATGAATCTTAACATAGATAAAACTGGTAAATTATTCATAAAATAGCTGCTAAATCTATGAGTATGAGAAGTCAATTGAGCGGAAACCTCTAAAAAGTAGCAGAGAGAAGCGAGACCGGAAATATTAGATTTGATATTGGATTTAAAACAAACGAAACATTAATAAACAAATTTTATTAGACAATAGAAATGGTAATAAGAATACTAAGAGAATTCACAAAGAGGATGTTTGGCCTTTTTTTTAGATCTAAAAAACAAATTAGTCTTGGTTTTTATGGCCCGCCAAACGCAGGAAAAACAAGTCTTGTTAATAGAATCTGCAAAGATTGGACTGGCGAAGAGATAGGCACGGTAAGCAGAATCCCACATGAAACTAGAAATGTTCAGTTTAAGGAAGAGGTTGAAATTAAGTATAAAGAAAGATCTTTGAGATTCAAATTAATTGATACTCCCGGAATAGCTACAAAAATCGATTATGAAGATTTCATGAAAATGAAAATCAAGAAAAATATGGCTCAGAAAAGAGCCAAAGAAGCTACACAGGGCGTTGTTGAGGCAATTAAATGGCTGGATGATGTCGACGGAGTTATTGTTGTACTTGATGCAACAGAAAACCCTTACTCACAGGTTAATATTACTATAGTTGGAAATTTAGTTGCCAGAAAAATACCTTTATTGATAGTTGCAAATAAAATTGATTTAAGAAAAGCGGATATTAAAAGAGTCGAGGCAGCCTTTCCAGAATATGAAGTAATAGGAATCAGCGCAAAATATGGAAAGAATATGGAGGAGTTTTATGAATCAGTATTTGATTTAGCAAAAAAAACTTAAAACTAAAAAATTAATCATTAATAAAAATACTAAAAATAAAATAAACATTTAAAAATTATAAATATAGAGTAAAAAATATTATATTTATTCAATAAATAGTTTAAAATTATAAACTGACAAAATGTCTAAAAAAAATAAAGGGCTGACACTACATTTTATGCCATTTAGTGAAATTGCTCATTTAAATGGCTTTGAAAGAACTAAAAAAATACTAAAAATTATCCTCGACAATAAGGTTGTTGTATTGCAGGGAAGATTAAAGCCTCAGGAAGAGGCAAGATTAATTGAAAATACCATGCTTATGGTTGAGAGTATCAAGGGTTTTAAAGGAGTTGAGCTGGCCGTTATTTCCGGAAATTCCAGTGAAAGAAGCTTATTTGATAAATTAAGATTCGGATTGGCTAGAGCAATAGTTGGAGAGCAGGACGCAATGACAATTATCGGGCCTGCTTCAATAGTCAAAGAGGTTAAAAAAGACCCTAAAAAATTAGAGATTATGATGGGTTAATTCTTAACAGACTAATTACTCTATAGAAAAATTATAACCGGTTTTGTAAACTAGAATATCAGAAACTTTTTTCGTTTTACCATCGCCTTTAGGCGATGGTTTGTTTGGACTTTGGGAGAGAGAGTGAAAATACAAATCTGAAAGATTTGTCCTCTGCTTAAAAGCAGAGGTTTACTTTTTTTCTGTATTATATATTTGAAAGGTCTTAGTTACTAGTATAATGTCTATAAATTTGCTACTCTTAATGTTTAGAAGTGATTCTTAAGCGGGCCCAAAATTAATAATAAATTGCCCTCTCTCTATGATTTTATCATTATTACTGTTATTATTATCAAATTAGTCAGGATTTTCTTCTATTTCAGCTCTTCCATCATCTAAAATCAATCTTAGAGTTTGATAGTACTCAAATGGGCACCATCTAATTTCTTTAACACATTCTTCAAATCCATTTTCAGCTATTTTATCAAGAACTATCTTTCTTCCTTCTATCATTTCTTCCTTATACTCTTTATAAATTTTTCCGCCAACTATATATAATTGAAGCTTACTTTTATCTTTCACGTCTTTTTTTAAGTCTCTAAAAATTGGCTCTATTTTGCTTGAGAAATAAGATGCTACAGAATGTTGATGAAACATGTATCCTTTTTTTCTATAAATTGCTCCAACTACTATACAGGGCCCAACTCCTCCAGAATATAATTCATTGGGAGCTCTAGTTTTCTGATACTCAAACTGATCGACTTTAATCTCTTCCATGTTATTTTTATTTTTTATAGTAATTTTTTAGTCTAACATTTATTTTTTATAAAAATACCTATCATTCACTATCTATCTGATCTTCTAATTCTGATAAGTATTCTGTAGTAGATTGGTTTTCATCAGTATAAATCCTCTCTATTGAACCAACAGCTAGATGATAATCGCTAATGCCTTTATCACATTCTCTTTCTATAGATTCTATTGAGGATTCTAACGGAAATTTTAATATGATATCATCTAAAAAATCTCTGTTTTTTCTTGTTCTCTCCTCTCTAACTTTTGTTCTTAACTTTTCATATTTAGCTATATTG
Organism: Candidatus Woesearchaeota archaeon; assembly: GCA_964372925.1. Classification (GTDB taxonomy): domain Archaea; phylum Nanobdellota; class Nanobdellia; order Pacearchaeales; family GW2011-AR1; genus ARS1285. The sequence continues at coordinate 1,823 of CAYJSY010000003.1, read as the reverse complement.
TATATCATTTTACGGAAATTTACCTCCTATTTTATAAATTTTATATCTAAAAGCGAATTCGGGATGGGATTTACCTGTTTTTTTCACATGCACTCTCTCGTAAGAATAAGCAGTTCTAGTTAATAACTGTCCTAACGGATTTCTAAAAGTAACTATCTGAGGCAAATAACCAAAATCATCTTTATAACTGCTAATAGAATGTTCGGATATTCCATCAGTTTTTAACCCTTCAACTTTTTCGACTATTCCTTGCTCCCCTAAAAAGAACTTTTTTACTATATACCCTAAACTTTTATTTGCCATTTTATATTGTTTTTGTGATGAAGCGTGAGTTTATAAAGCTTTCTGTTTTATTACTGTATAGTTATGAAAAGATATAAGACAAAAAATTTACAAATGTTTATTAATATTGCTATTCTTTTTAAATTATGCCTCACCAATGTACCCGATGCAGTACTATCTATCAAGACGCTGCCGAAGAAATATTAAAGGGGTGTAATTGCGGGAGCAGATTTTTTTACTATATTAGACAGGAAAAACTAGATTCTTTGAAAAGAGAGACTAAAGAGGTTATGATTGAATTAGAGAAAGCTGATAAGGACCAGATAGAGCAAGATATAAGAGAGCTAACCGGAATAACAAAACCAGACGATCCTGTTATACTAGATTTAGAATCAGTAAAAGTTATTAAGCCAGGAAAATTTGAAATCGATATAGTAAATTTGTTTGCGAAAAACAGACCTCTTATTTATAAACTAGGAGAGGGAAAATATATAATAGATCTAGCGTCCTCTTTAAAAATAGATCCAAAATATAAAAAGAAACAAGAAATTTTTAAAATAGAAAAAGCTAAACCTAAAAAAAATATAAAATCAGACATTTCTAAAGAAGAAACTTCAAATATAATTAAAAAAGAGGTAGAAGAATTAGACAAAAATCAGGAAAATGAAGAATTAGAAGAAGATAAAGAATTCGAGGAAAATGGGATAGGAGAGAGTGAAGATGAAATGGAAGAAGAATCAGAAGAAAAAATAAAAGATAAAACAAATAAACAAAAAATTGAATCCGATAAAAAATATGAGCAGAGCAAGCCAGATAAAGAGTCAGAAAGAATTTTGGAGTAATTTACAGAGTAATTTTAAATTAAATTTCTAACTTAACTACATTTTCAAGTATATGATGGCTCTTTTGTTAAAAATAAAATTAGGGATTACAAATTATTAATTTAATATTAATAAATTTAAATAGCTTAGAACTCATACAATCTATGACTATCTGGTTAACTACACTGCGTCTTAAATAATACCTCATAATATAACTCTACAACAATTTTAAACATTTTTATTGGAATTATACAATGTCAAAAACCATGGGGCATAGACCCATGGCATATAATGTCATGGTGGTTTTTGACAGACAAAGATTTCCATATGCAAAAACCACATGTCAAAGACATGTGGAAATCTTTGGATTTATATTCGATAAAAATAAATAATATTAATCTTATTAGTTTTATAATGATTTTATAGCTAACAGAAAATAAATAATAATCTTAGAATTACCGAAGAGAGTTACCAAACCTAAAAAATGGACTAACTTATTGAGAGGGAAGTATTATGGTTTAGTGTAGTTAAACATAAAATCATAAAGTCCCTGTGTCTTACCATGCCCTAAAGGGCATGGTTTGTCTGGACTTTGGGAGAGAGTGAAAATACAAATCTGAAAGATTTGTCCTCTGCTTAAAGGCAGAGGTTTATTTTTGCTCTGTATTAAAGATAAATTAAAGATACATCCATTTAATTGTGTATGTAGTTAACATAGCT
>CAYJSY010000002.1:0-16983 GCA_964372925.1 Candidatus Woesearchaeota archaeon | reverse complement strand
ATTAAATTTTGAAGTTTTAGTCGTAGGTAAAATACAAGAAGTTTTTGATACAGAGCAAAAATAACCCTCTGCTTTTAAGCGGAGGACAAATCTTTCAGATTTGTATTTTCGCTCTGTCTCCCAAAGTCCAGACAAACCATGCCCTTTAGGGCATGGTAAGACACAAGGACTTTATGATGGTAATCTTTATTTCATATATTTCTTTTATAATCTCACAGAAAAAGCATATTCAAATAGATGACGTTAATTAGACAGCATCAACACTAACAAAGCTTTATAAACACTCTGTTTCTTGCTATTTTGTTAGGTTTTTGATAGCAGTTGATTTTTATCAACAGGCTCAAGAATGAATAATTCTTAGTTTGCTATCAGAATAGCACTTAAACTTAATTAATCTACATAAAGATGCCAAGACACGGACATATAAGACACGGAAGTTTGCAATTTTATCCTCGTAAAAGAGCAAAAAAAATCCTGCCTAGAATTAATTGGGAGTCTGTTTCTAAAAATAAATCCGGCTTACTCGGTTTTATTGGATATAAAGTAGGAATGAAATCCGCTTATGTAAAAGATAATACTCCTCATTCTTTGACAAAGGGCCAAAAAATTATTATACCGGTTACAATATTAGAATGCCCTCCAATAAAAATACTAAGCGTTAGATTTTATAAAAACCGCAAAATTTTTGGGGAAGTTTTAAATCAGAATTTGGACAAAGAATTAAAAAGAAAATTAAAACTTCCAAAAACAATTAAAAAGAAACTAGAAAATTTCAAAGATTTTGATGATTTGAAAATTATTGTTTATTCTCTAGTTAGTAAAAGCGGGATTAAAAAAACTCCTGATATTTGCGAATTTGGTTTATCAGGAAGTAATGAAGATAAATTAAATTTTGTTAAGAATAATTTAAATAAAAATTTAAACATAAATGAGTTTTTAAAATTCCCTGATTTAGTTGATGTTGTGGGCGTGACTAAAGGGAAGGGTTTTCAGGGGCCAACAAAAAGATTTGGGTTAAGCCTTCAAGCACATAAATCAGAAAAAGGAGTAAGAGGGCCTGGTTCTGGGGGTCCATGGCATCCAGCAAGAGTTGAATACACCCAACCAATGGCTGGCCAAATGGGTTTTTTTACAAGAGTTATCTATAATAACAGCGTTATTTTTGTTGGCAATATTGCAGAAAAAGACATTAATGATAATCATGGGTTTAATAGATTTGGAAAAATAAAAGGACATTACGCTATAATTTATGGAAGTTTACAGGGGCCCGCTAAAAGACAATTGTTAATAACAGCTCCAAGAAGGCCATCTAAAAATCAGATTAAAAAAAATTATGAATTTATTGAGTTAAGATGATAACGAAAAGATATAAAACTGAAATTGATTGGGAAATGGCTATAAAATATTGTGAAGAAACTTTTCCAAAATTAAAATTTGAAATGGAGAGAAATTTACCTAAACTAGAAGGAATTAAACCTTCAATTTATTTAATTCAAACTCCTCCTTCTATACAATTTAAGTATATATTTGAAGTAGACGGCGCCAATGTTTTAGAGGGAGGGAGTAGTCAGTTAAAAAATAACTTAGAAAGTATTGCCGAAATTGTTGGGCAGATAGCACATGAATTTAGTTTTAGAGTTTTTCAACTAAGAGACGATTATAATGATAACGGATTTATTTGTTATTATCTTAAACCGCATTACCAAAGAGATTTTCAAAAAAAACAAAAATGAAACTATCAATTTTGGATAAAGATGGAAATAAAGTGAAAGAAATAGAGACAAAATTATTTGAAGAGCCGATTAGAGAAGACATTATAAGAAAAGTTGTTGAGGCAAAAAAAACAAAACACCCCTACTCTCCAAAAAATTATGCTGGAATGGATAGTTCAGCTTCTGGAAATGTCCGTCATAAAAGACACTCCTGGAAATCGGACAGAGGAAAAGGTCTATCAAGAATACCAAGAAAAGCTTTCTGGAGAAGAGGCACTCAATTTTCCTGGCAGGGTGCAATTGTTCCATTTGCAAGAGGCGGAAGAAGAGCGCACCCTCCAACAGGAATATACAGAGTTAAAAAAATAAATAAAAAAGAATTTAAAAAAGCTTTATTATCCTGCCTAAGTTATGTTTCGGATATAAGAGAGCTAAAAAATAAATATTCCTCTTTAAGGGATAAAAAATTAGAATTAAAATTGCCATTAATACTAGACGATTCTATATTAAAGCTTAAAAATAAGGAATTTTTCACTAGTTTAAAAAAAATATTAAATGATTTTTATGACATTGCTATACAAAAAAAATCTGTGAGAGGCGGAGTTGGAAAGAGAAGAGGAAGAAAGTATAAAAAAAATGCTGGTTTGCTTTTTGTTATTGGAAAAAATGAAGATAAAAACATTAATGGTATAGAGTTTGTGAAAGCCAACAAGCTAACTTTAAAAGATCTGGCTGAAAATGGAGCAAGATTAACTTTATTTAGCGAAAATTCAATAAAAGATATTGAGGGAGTCTTAATAAATGATAAATATAATTAAACTGGTTATATCTGAAAAAGCAATTAAATTAATAGAATTAAATAATATTTTAGTTTTTGAGGCAGATAGGAGAAGATCAAGACAGGAAATTAAAAAAGAAATTGAAGAAATGTTTAACGTTAAAGTTGATAGCGTTAATACTCTAATAACTAAAAATAAAAAGAGATTTTATGTTAAATTAGATAAAAAAAATCCTGCAATTGACATTGCAACTAAATTGGGAATGATATAAAATGGGAAAAAGAATAACTCAACAGGCTAGAGGAAAGGGCAGTCTGACTTACAGAGTTAGGCCGAGGGCATATAGGTATATTATAAGTTACCCTAAAGTTTTTATAGAAGGAAATGGAAAAATAATTAGATTAATAAATTCCTCCGCTCATACCTCTCCACTTGCAGAAATTCAGATACAAGAGAGTAAATTCTTTGTCCCGGCAGCCGATGGTATATATGAAGGAAAAGAAATTTTTATTGGAAAACCAGAAAAAAGAGATATTGAGGTTGGAGATATATTAAAGTTAAAGGATATTCAAGTAGGTTCAAATGTTTTTAATGTAGAATCTGTTCCAGGAAGCGGTGGCAAATACTTCAGGAGTGCCGGAAGTTTCGGTACCGTGTCTATTAAAGATGGAATGGTAGAAATAGAAACTAAAAGGAGAAAAATTAAATTAAACGAAAATTGTAGAGCGATTATTGGCACGCCTGCCGGAGATGGCAGAAAAATTAAACCAATAATAAAAGCAGGAAAACAATTTTATAGAATGAAAGCAATAGGAAGAAAGTGGCACAGAACCTCTGATGTAAAAGTTAATGCTGTAGATCATCCATTTGGAAGCGGTAGAGGAAAGAGAATTAAGAGTAAAATTGCAAAAAGAAATGCGCCTCCCGGAGCAAAAGTAGGCCATCTCTCACCTAGAAAAACAGGTAGAAAGGCATTATAAAAATGGAAAAACAAATAGAAAAAGAAAAAAACAAAAAGAAAGAATTTACATATAGAGGCAGGACTCTCGATGAATTAAAAGTTATGGACATAAGAGAATTTGCAAAATTATTAAAATCAAATGAAAAAAGAACCCTATTAAGGCAATATGACGAGATGCAAAAATTTATTATAAGATGTGATAAAAATAACCAGAATAAAAAATTAATAAGGACTCATATGCGGCATTTAATAGCAGTTCCAAAGATTATAGGAATGAAAATAAATGTTTATAATGGAAAAGAATTTGTCCCGGTTGTTATTGATAAAGAGATGTTGGGCCATAGGTTGGGCGAATTTTCTGCTACAAGACAAAAAGTTAAACATGGAGCGGCTGGAATTGGTGCCACTAAATCTAGTGCCTCTCAATCAGTGAAATAAAATGACAGAAAGAATAACTAATACCGCAGTACAGACACAAATACCTAAACCTCAGATAACTAAACATAATCTATCTAGTAAAGAAAAGAGAGAAGAAAAAATTGAAAAGAAAATCGAAGAGAAACAAAATATAGATAAGTCAATGAAAAGCGAAGCAGTTATTAATGCTAGGGGAGTCAGAATTTCAACTAAACACTCTGTTGCTCTATGCAATTTCATTAGAAATAAAAAAGTTGATGATGCTATCTCTGATTTAGAAAAAGTAACTAGAATGAAACTGCCAGTTCCAATGAGAGGAGAAATTCCGCATAGAAGGGGCATTATGTCTGGAAGATATCCGATTAATACGGCTAAAGAATTTATAAGATTATTAAAGAGTGCAAGGAGCAATGCTATCTATCATGAATTGGAGTTAGAAAAGCTTAAAATTTTTTGCATGGCAAATATTGCTAATAGACCTTATAAAAAATTTGGTCAGAGAAGATCAAAGAGAACTCATGTTCAAATTAAATTAGTGCCTATTGGAAAATAAAATGCAAATTATGGATGAAACTGAAAATGGAAGAATATGCAAAGGATATTTGAAAAAAATAATTGGCGATAAGTTAGAAGAAAGTGAAATAGTATGCTGGCCCCATAAAAATAAACTTCAAATTTCAAATGTAGAAATATTTAATGAGATTGCCAATAAAAATAAGATTAATAAATTAGGTATTTTTGGAGGATTTCATTATTATATTAATATCTCTAATGGAAATCACCAAAATAAATGGATAGTTGTTTTAGATAGTGAATTAAGTGAAGAATTTTTAACTAAATATGGGAAAGATTATAAAATAAATTAAAATGCCAGAAGAAAAAATTGAATGCAATGATTTTGCCTGTCCAAAACATGGCAGGATAAGTTTGAGAGGAAGAAGTTTTTATGGAAAGGTTGTTAAAAAACTTCCAAAGAGAGTTGCAATAGAATTTGAAAGAACCGTTTTTGTTAGAAAATATGAGAGATATGGAGCAAGAAAAACAAAACTTCACGCAAGATTGCCGGATTGTATTAATAATCAGATTAATGTTGGCGACTATATTGAAATAAAAGAGTGTAGGCCCATAAGTAAAATAATTCATTTTGTTGTCGTTGGAAAAGTTAACGGGGAGGCTATGAAATAGAATGGAAAAAAATAAGGAATTAAAAATGTATGAAGAATTGGTTAATTTTGCCAATAAACAATTGGACTCTGCTAAAAGGAGCGATAGCCCTAAATTTGTAGAAGCATACTATTTGATCACTAGAATAAGAGTTAATGCATTTGAAACTTACATATTATTAGCAGAGAAAGATCACTACTTTAAATTTGTAGAGTTAATAAGAAAGAGAATTGATAGTGAATTTAAGGAAATTTTTGATAAATTCAATCAACCGCTAGAGGAGATAGTAAAATGAAAGGATTTTCTGCAAGGGTAACAAGAGGCCTAAATGTGGGATGTTTGGTTTTGGCCAGCGATAATAGCGGAGCGAGGATTGTTAAAATTTTTGGTGTTAGGGGCGGTAAAACTAGAAAAGGAAGACAACAGTATGCTAAAGTAGGGGATTTCGTAAAAGTATCAGTTAGAAAAGGAGACCCAGAGATGATAGGGCAGGTTTTTGATGCAGTTGTAATAAGACAGAAAAAACCATATAGAAGAAAAACTGGGGAGAGAGTCTCTTTTACTGATAATGCCGTAGTCATATTAAAAGACGAAAAAGGCAATCCTAGGGGCACTCAAATTAGAGGACCTATAGCGAGAGAATCAGCAGAAAGATGGCCATTCATAACTAAAATAGCAAAATTCGTAATGTAAAATGGAGAAAACTAACGAAATTAATCATTTAATGACAGGAAAATTAAATAATATTAGAGATTGTTCTAATAGAATAGATGAAATAGTTAAACAAGGAAAAATAAGCGAGAGATTGGGAGAGTATGCAAAAGAATTAGCTATCATAGACTTTGTATCAGAAGAATCAGTTGCTCTTGCTGACCAAAATGATATTTATAGTACTGGAAAAAGCCTTGCTGATGGAAGATTAAGATTGGACAGAATCGCTTCTCTTTATTTTGATACTAAATTTCTGAAAGAAGGAATTCCTAATTATTATCTGTCTTTACTTGATTTGGCCAGGGAGAGATATAATAAAGCAGTTAGTAAATGCGAAGAAATATTGGAGTGGGGAAATGAAAGAAATTGAAGAAGGATTAATAAATCAAGCTGAATCATGCATTGAAACTTTAGAAGCTTACATTAGCGGAGAAGAATGTAGAATAATAACACCATCGATAATAATTGATGACTTACACGATCAGTGTCTTACTGAGAGAGTGGGGAAAGTTTTTTATTATGAGTTAGAAGAAACAGACAAAGCATTTACTAATTATTGTAATGGTATAGAAGCTCTTGGTTACGATACTCTAGAATTAAGAACAAAATATGCTGATTTGAGAAATAAATGTGAAAAAATATTTGAGGAAAGAAAAACATGAAACAAACATTTTCACCTAAATGGAAATCTAGCAAACAACCAAGAAAGCAAAGAAAGTATAGAAAGAATGCTCCATTAAATTTAAGGAGAAAGATGACATCTGCAAATTTATCTAAAGATTTAAGGAAAAAATATGCAAGAAGAAGCTTCCCCCTGAGAAAAGGAGACATGGTAAAAATTATGAGGGGCGAATTTAAGGGAAAAACTGCAAAAATAGATAAAATCAATCTTAAGATTATGAAGGTTATTCTAGAAGGAATTTATAGAGCTAAAAAAGATGGAACAAAAATTTCCGTTAAATTTGATGCATCTAATTTGCAAATAAATGAATTAATTTTAGAAGATAAAAAAAGAATAAAAGCTTTAGAAAGAAAAATAAATTCAGTTAAATAAATATAAAAATGTATTTAAAAAGACAAAATATAGGAAAATTCTGGCCATTGCCAAGAAAAGGAACTAAATATCTAGCGGTGCCAACCCATAATAAAAAAAATTCTATTCCTTTAATAGTTGGAATGAGAGAAATTTTAGGTTTAGTTAAAAACAAAAAGGAATTAAAGAAAATTTTAAATGAAAAAAAAGTTAAGATAAATGAAAAAATAATAAGAGAAACAAATTACCCTTTAGAATTTTTTGATATTCTTCAATTGGTAGATCCTAATAAATATTACAAAGCTGGATTAGGAAAAAATAGGAAATTTTATTTTGAAGAAATTTATAAAGACGTTAATAAAAAAATTATAAAAATTATTGGAAAAAAAATTTTGAAAAAAAAGATTACCCAGCTGAATTTGATGGATGGAAGAAACATCCTTTCTAAAGAAAAAGTAAAAATAGGAGATTCTGTTTTATTTAATTTTGAAAAAAATAAAATTGAAAAGATTATTAAAATGGAAAAGGGTAAAAAATCTTTTGTTTTTGATGGAAAATATGCTGGTTTAGAGGGCATAATAGAAGATATAATAGAGAGCGGCGGCAAGAAATTAGTAGTAATAAAAACTGACAGAAAAACAAATGTTCTAATTAAAAATGTTATTGCAATAGAATGAAAATGGAACAAGAATTAAATTACAATCCCATGAGAAATTTAGAAATAGAAAAGATAGTAATACATTGCGGCGGCATAGACGAGAAATTAGAGAAATCTGTTAAATTATTACAGAAGGTAACAAAATCTAAAGTTTATATAATAAAATCCATTAGAAGATTTCCAGAATTTGGAATAAGTCCTGGTAAAAAAAGCGGATGTAAAGTAACAATTCGTGATAAAAAAACAATTGAAGACTTATTAAAAAGATTTTTTAATGCTTTAAATAACAAACTATATAAAAATCAGATAACAAAAAACCAAGTTTGTTTTGGAATAGAAGAGTATATCGAAGTTCCTGGATTGGAATATGACAGAGATATAGGTATTTTAGGTTTTGAAGTAATGGTTGTCTTTAAAAGAAAAGGCAAAAGGATAGCAAATAAAAAAATCAAGAGAGGAAGATTACCAAAAAAGCAACAAGTTACTTCCGAAGAGATAAATAACTTTTTAATTAAAAATTTTAATTTGGAGATCGAATGAGATGACTCATAAAAATCATAAAACGGTTAGAGAAACTATAAAAAATGCATTTGCGGGATTGAGAAAAAAAATCCCTGAAAATCAGGTAAATTTAGAAATTGTTTGCAATCAAAATCATTATGAATACATAAAAGTTAGCTTAAGGAGTGATCATATAAAATGACAGCAAGTGATTGGAGAAAAATGTTGAAGCAATTTGCAAGAAAACCAGCTATAAGAGCCAAATTTATAAAACATAATAAACCAAAGGACAGAACTACGGGCATTGCAAGAAAAAAATGCGAGAGATGTGGGAGATTCGGAGCAATGATTAGCAGTTATGGTTTAAATCTATGCAGGCAATGTTTTAGAGAGATGGCCGAGGATTTAGGTTTTAAAAAATATTCGTAATAATAAAAATGAAAAAAGACACTACTTCAGACGCGTTGAATAGAATAATGAACGCCAAAAAGGCAAAAAAAACAGATTTAACTATTAATAATCACTCAAAACTATTAATAAAAATATTAGATATAGCTAAGGAAGAGGGCTATTTGGATTATAAACTTGAAAAAAACGAACTTAAAATAAAAATAGAAAAACTAAATATGATAAAAGCAATAAAACCTAGATTTACAGTATCTGTTAAAAAAATAGATTTTTATGTTAGAAGGTTCTTGCCTGCAAAGGATTTTGGGTTTGTTATTATTTCTACTAGCAAAGGTTTAGTTAAAGATAAAGAAGCTAAAGAAAATAGACTAGGAGGCTGTTTGATAGCATACATGTACTAATATGAATAAAAACCTAGAAAAAAAACAAGAATCAAAAGAAAAACTTTATGAAGAAATAGATATTCCAAATGAAATTGAAGTTCAAATAAGCGACTGTCTAGTAATTAGAAAAGGCGATAAAGAATTAAGGAGAAAATTAAATCCCCTGCTAATTATTAAGAAGGAAAATAATAAACTTATTTTAAGTACAGAGAGAAAAAGAAAAATTGAAAAAAAGATTTTTGGTACATTCGTAGCACATATTAAAAATATGATTAAAGGTGTTCTAAGCGGTTTTACATATAAATTACAGGTAGCCAATGTTCATTTTCCAATGAAAGTCAGTTATGATAGAGAAAATAATTCAATTTTTATTAAAAATTTTCTTGGCGAAAAAAAAGATAGAATAATAAAAATTTCTCCAGATGTTGATGTTAAAATAAATAATGATATAATTGAGCTTTTTTCTTTTGATATTGAAAAAGCCGGCCAATCTGCAACAAATATAGAAAAAGGGACAAGAGTTAGAAATAAAGATAGAAGAATCTATCAAGATGGTATTTTTATTATACAAAAACCAGGGAAGGTTTACTTATAATGGTACTTGAAACTAAAATAAAAAGAACAGATTTACTTGATTTAGAATTTATCAAAGAAGGCGATATTATAGATATAGAGGATGAAGATAGGGAACTTATCACGCTTATATACAGAAACGGGCTTTGTACAACAAAAGAATTATACGGAAATATTTATGAAATCGGTTATAAAACTGAAAATGAAATTGTATATATCAATGAACCGCAAAAGCTAAAGATTTCTGAAAATGATAAAAGTTCTTATCTTTTTTATTATTGTAAATTAATAAATGAGGGACTTATAGCTTAAAATGGCAAAATTTCTAAGAATAGAAACCCATAAATATTCAAGATTGGGATCAAAAAGGAAAAAAAAGAGGGTTTATAGGAGGCCCAAGGGAGGAGAAAATAAAATAAGATTAAATAGGGCAGGGAGATTGAGAAAAGTTAAAATAGGATTCAAAAGAAAAAAATCTGGTAGAGGGTTAATTAATGGCATGAAACCAGTAATAGTTTACAATAAAAATGATTTAGAAAAAATTAAAAATAATATGATAGGAATAGTAGGAAAAATTGGAGATAAAAAAAGAAAAGAAATTGCCGAATATGCCTTAGAGAAAAAATTAAGATTATTAAATTTAGATCCAAAAACATTTTTAGAAAGATTTGCCATCAAAAATGACGATAAAAAACAATTAGTAAATCAAAAATTAAAAGAAATAGAAAATAAAACGAATTAAAATGAATCTAACAAAAAAAAGAAATCTCGCATCAAAAGTATTTGGTGTTGGAAAAAATAGAATAAGTTTTAACCAAGAAAATTTAAATGAAATAAAAGAGGCTATTACAAGGCAAGATATGAATAGTTTATATGAGCAGGGAATTATAAAAATTAAGCCTAAAAAAGGCAGAAGGAAAATAAAAATAAGAAAAATTAAGAGAGGATACGGAAATATTAAAAAGAAGATTAAAAACAGAAAACAGAATTATGTCAAAATAGTCAGAAAATTAAGAAGTTACCTAAATGAAGTAAAAAACAGATTATTTATTGACCGAAATTTATATTTTGAAGTAAGGAAAAAAATAAAGATGAAATATTTTAAAAGTAAAGCCAGTCTTAAAGATTTTTTAGAAGAAAAAATCCAGCATAATAAAAATTTTTTGAATAGTAATCCATTAAATAAAAAAAATAAAAAATCATAAATAAAAACAAAAAAATGAAAATATTAGAAAATAATCTAGAAGATAAAACTAGAAAAATTAAGTTGTCACTATCTACCATTGCAGGAGTATTAGGAGCCTATACCGTTTTTTCTAGCGATAGCCATAATGATTACTTATTGATAACCGGATTATCCTTATCAATGGCAGGTTCTTGGTTTGCCAGTAAAATTTTCTATAGCAATACAAAATGAAAATTCAAAACACAATATACAAAAAACGAAGAAGAGTCGGCAAAACAAACTATCATAAAAGATTAATTTTAATTAAGTCAAACTATCCAAGATTTGTAGTAAGAAAAACTAATAGATACCTTATACTACAAATAGTTGAAAGCTACGAATCTCAAGATAAGGTTTTATACTCTCTGACAACAAAAGAATTACTAAAATTTGGATGGCCAAAAGAGAACATAGGAAGCCTAAAATCGCTATCTGCGGGCTATCTAGCTGGTTTGTTAATAGGCAAATTAGCTGCTAATTCAGGCTTTAAGAAAAATATTATACTAGACAGCGGTTTAATAAGAAACACTAAAAACTCAAGAGTTTATACTGCTGTAAAAGGAATTTCTGATGCAGGATTAAATATCCCATTTGATAAGGATATAGTGCCTAAAGATGAAGTGTTTAAAAAATATAATTTTTTTGATAATATTAAAAAAGAAATTTTAAAAAATCAGAAAAAACCTCCTGTCTTACCACCAACTAAAGTTAGTGGTTTGTTTGTTGGGTTTTTGGGATGATCCAAAATTGAAAACTGTATATACTACCTAATAAATTATCTAGCTTTCAATTTATGGAGATAAAAAATAAAATGAAAAAAATAAAAAAAGAAAACAGTAAAAGAATTATTATCGAAAAGGATTTTAATAAAGATCTAGATAAATGGATACCAAAGACTAAGCTAGGATATCTAGTAAAAGACGGGAAAGTTAAAGATATTGAAGAAGCATTAAAAAGTAAAATACTTGAACCGGAAATAGTAGATTTTTTATTGAATTTAAAAATAGAGATACTTAATATAGGCCAAGCTAAGGGCAAGTTTGGTGGAGGAAAAAGAAGAGCCTGGAAACAAACCCAAAGAAAAACAGCAGAGGGTAATGTCCCTACTTTTTCCTGCCTCTGTGTTGCTGGCAATGAAAAGGGTTATATCGGAATTGGTCATGGAAGGGCTAAAGAAACTCTTCCAGCAAGAGCTAAAGCTATAAGGATGGCTAAATTAAACATCATGAAAATAAAAATGGGTTGTTCAAGTTTTGATTGCAATTGCGGAGAAGCCCACACAGTGCCGTTTGTTGTTGAGGGAAAAGAGGGAAGTTGTAAAGTAAAATTAATGCCGGCTCCACAGGGAACGGGCTTGGTTATAGGAGACGAGGGCAAGAAAATTTTAAGGATAGCCGGCATAAAAGATGTTTATAGCTCCACTAAAGGTAGTATAAGGACAACTTTAAATTTAGCTAAAGCGTGTATTAATGCTTTAAAAAAGACTACGGAAATGTAAACATGGAAGAAAAAAAATTTATTATTTTAAAGAAAGAAGAATTTGGAATTAAGGAGTATATAAAGAAAGAATTAGGAAAAGGTAAAATAAGCAGGGTTAACATAGAATACACTCCAGTTGGCGAAAAGATAATTATTTCAACAGGAAATCCTGGATTTATTATTGGGAGAAGTGGAGAGAAAATAGAAGAATTAACAAGAACACTAAAAAAAAGATTTAAACTAGAGAATCCTCATATCGAGATAAAAGAAATAGAAAATTTAGCTTTAGATGCTAGGATAGTTGCTGACGATATAGCTCTATCACTAGAGAGAAGCGGTAATCTAAAGTTTAAGGTTATAGCCTATAGAAAACTTATGGATGTTATGAAAGCAGGAGCACTTGGATGCGAATTCAGATTAAGCGGTAAACTTCCAAGTGATAGAGCCAAATCATGGAGATTCGCACAGGGTTATTTAAAAAAATCCGGCGATTCTGCAAAAGAGGTAGACAGAGCAAAATCAGTCGCTTTAACAAGATCCGGAATAATTGGGATAAAAGTAGCTATTACGCCTCCAAATGCAAAAATTTATGATAGAATTGATATTGATGACAATTTCAAACAAAAAATTAATCTCGATTTAGAAAAAGATAAAGAACCAGAAAGAAAAAAAATCAAAAAAACATCAGAAAAAAAATCAAAAAAAAGCATGATTGTTAGAGAACAAAAAACTAATAAAGATGAAAATTCTAGATTAGAGTAGGATTATAAATTGAGCACCAAAACAAAAGAAATTTCAAAAATGAATGAGAAAGAAATAGAATCTAAACTTAAAGATTTAAAATTAGAACTAATCAAAGAAAAAATAAATCTGAACAAGGGCGGAAAAACTAAGATTAGAGAGATAAGGAAAACTATTGCCAGATTGCTTACAATAAACTCAAATAATTTAAAGACTGTCAAATGATAATATGAATATATGTCCGAAATGCGGATTACCCTTGCAAGCCTGCGTTTGTGAAGGAATTATAAAAACAGAACAAAGAATACAGATAAAAACTGAGAGTAAAAAATTTGGGAAGATGATGACAGTTATATCTGGGTTTCAGGGAGTTAATCTGAAAAATCTTGCTAAAAACCTTAAGCATGAGTTGGCTTGCGGAGGAACAATAAGAGATAACTCTATAGAATTACAAGGGGGTCATTTAAAAACAGCAAAAAAGGCCCTAGTAGATTTAGGATTTCAGGAAGACAGTATAGAGGTTCTGAGATAAAACCATTAAAATGAAAAAAATAAAACAGGAAAAAAATGTCAGTTTAAAATCAGTAGAAAAAAAGAGTTCCGAATTACTATTAGTTTTAGTTAGAATAGCAGGAGATGTTAAGATTGACGAAGATATTAAAAATACTCTAAATAGACTAAAGTTAAAAAGAAAATATTCATGCGTTATATTCCATAATAAAAAAGATGTTTTTGGGATGTTAAAGAAAGTTAAATATTATATAGCATACGGCGAGATAGATAGAGAAACTTTAGCCAGTTTAATTAAGAGTAGAGGAAAGTCTATAGATGGCAATAAAAAAAGTATAAAGATAGACGCAGAAGTTATATCTAAAGAAATAATTGATGGAAAAAAATTAAATGACTTTGGACTAAAATCTTTTTTTAGATTACATCCTCCTAGAAAAGGGATAAAAAGCAAATTGCAATATCCCAAAGGAGTTTTAGGGGATAATGGAAAAGATATAAATAAATTAATTGAAAGGATGTTATGATAATAGAAACTTTATTTGATGGTATTGAAGAAGGAGATATATTTGACGAGGATGAGCTTATAATTAATAAAAGTGAAAGAGAAATGATTACTATAAGAAGAGAAAGTAACGCTGATATAATAAGAATTTTTTATTATGATTGTGGGCATGAATATCAAGGCATGATGGAATTATCTAATAATGGATATGATGAACTTTATCCTAGCGATAAATTTTATAAAAAGTATAAAAGAGAATTAATCAAGGCCAGTATGTGGTAAGCAAATTAATTTAAAATGGTAATTAAAATTAAGAAAAAGAAAAAATCAGTTAATCAGAGAGGAAGAACTACTTATGGTCACGGCTCCAGAAAAAAGTGGAAAGGTAGTGGGCACTGGGGTGGGAAGGGCATGGCTGGAACTGGAAAAAGGGCCGATCATAAGAAATCACTTATAATAAAATTATACGGAAATAAATATTTTGGAAAAAAAGGAGTAACTAGCAAAGGCACCAAAAAAAAGAAAGAAAAGAAAATTAATTTAAGAGATATTGAAAGAAATTATGATTCTATAATAAAAAAATTCGGCAGTAATGGTTTATTGGATTTAGGTGAATATAAAGTTTTAGGCGAGGGAAACATAACAAAAAAAATTAATTTAATTGCTTTAGATGTTAGTAAGAGTGCAAAAGAAAAGATAGAGAGTTTGGGCGGCAAAATCGAGATTTCTGGAAAAAAAGAAATAGTGGTTAAATAAAATTATAAAATGGCATTTATAGACCTTTTAAAAAATCTTCCAGAGGTTCAAAGCCCTCTTGAAAAAAGACTTAGCTTTAATATCAAATTAAGGTGGACTTTGATAATACTTGCCTCTTTTTTTATTCTCTCAAATATATCTATTTACGGGGCAGACGCAGGATTTTTAGAACAATTTGAATTTTTGGCTATTATTATAGGAACAAGTTTTGGTTCTATAATCTCTCTTGGAATAGGCCCAATTGTAATGGCTAGTATAATCCTACAGTTATTAGTCGGCAGTCAAATAATTAATATTAATACATCAACTGTGGAAGGCAAGAAATTTTTCCAGGGACTGCAAAAATTGCTGGTTTTTTTCTTTATACTATTTGAATCTATAGTTTATGTTTCTCTTGGAGGAATCAAAGCTGCTCCGGGTTTTACCTTAATTGTTATTTTTCAGCTAATTTTGGGAGGATTAGCTATATTATTTATGGATGAGATATGTCAAAAATGGGGTTTTGGGTCCGGAGTAAGTTTATTTATTGCAGCTGGAGTGGGCTGGAGACTTATTACCGCTAGTTTTGGATTCTTGGGGCTGGAAGGAAACTTCCAACCATCAGGACAGATAATAGCTTTAGTAGTCAGTTTAATTAATGCAGACAGCAGAGGAGCAACTCTAGCATTTTCTGCAATTGCAGCAACTGTTTTATTATTTTTAATTGTTGTCTGGGCTCAAAATTTGAAAATAGAAATACCTTTAAGTTATGATAGATTGAGAGGATATAGTCTAAAATGGCCCCTACAGTTTTTTTATGCTTCTGTAATACCTGTTATACTAACAAGCGCTTTAATCGCAAACTTACAGCTTTTTGGAGGGTTATTGCAAAATTGGCTTGGCAGGCCAACTTTTTTAGGAAATGTAGTCAACGGTCAGCCAGTAAGCGGTTTTTTATTTTGGATAGGCTCGACTAATATTGTTCAGAGAATAATAACTGGAAGTTGGGAAATTAGCCTTCTAGGCCAGACATTAGGTCATATAGTTTTTTTTACATTCTTTTGTTCTCTATTTTCTGTTTTCTGGGTAAAAACTTCTGGTATGGACGCCAGCGCGCAAGCTAATAATATTTTAAAATCCGGATTACAAATTCCAGGTTTCAGAAAAGATCAGAGGATATTAGAATCAATTTTATCAAGATATATTATGCCTCTAACTATCATGGGTGGAATGGCTATTGGTTTTTTAGCTGCTTTATCAGATGTATTAGGAACTCTAGTTGCAGGAACCGCTCTATTGTTAGGAATTATGATCACCTTCCAATTTTATCAAAACATTTCTCAACAGCATGCACTAGATATGAATCCCGCAATGAAAAAAATGATGGGAGTTTAATTTTAACTGAATACTCATTTGAAAATTCTAGAGTAAGAAACAGTTTATTTATCTCCATAAATTGAAAACTAGATAATTTATTAGATAGTATATCAGTTTTCAATTTTGGATCACAAGAAAATGTACTACATTTTCTGTGCAGAAAATTCTTCTGAATGAATTTTATTGTATCCCAAAAACCCAACAAACAACCAGCTTTAGTTGGTGGTAAGACAGGAGGTTTTTTCTGATTTTATAACTAAAAACTAAATCTCTTTATATATTCTCCTGTCTAGTCCTATAGACTCCCTTATTTTTCCTGTTTTTTGATACGCGATAGATAGTTTTTTCATTATTTCGTTTTTCTCAAAATCATTCAACCAGATTAACAATTTTTCATATAATTTAACTAAAACAGCATATTTATGTGTAGATTCAAGTTTATCTGCCTCTAATCTATAGAGTCTTATAACCTCTCTTCTTAATTCTAGTGAATTTATTTCGTTGGTAAGCTTAACAGCCTCGTTATAAGAGCCTAAAACTTTATCATAATATCCTGCTTTAAGAAATAATTCTATCTCTTTTTTATAGAGAGGGAATGCTTCTCGGGGGATTGTTGTTAAAGATCTTAATTTTGATAGATATTTTAAGGCGTCTGAATACATCACTCTTGATTCATAAAGATTTATAAGTTCTGAATAGCAATACTTTAGAATTTCTAAATTGTTAACTCTTTGAGTGCATAATTCTAAATACTCCATCTTCAAGAAATCTGACATTGTATTAGCCTTATTGGCCACCTCTCCTTTAGTTCGTTCTAATATTTGCATTAAAAAACTATTATGTTTATGTTTTTAAATCTTATTAATCACTTTTAAGAGGATAATTTATTAAGGATAGAGAAGTTATTATCCATAAGAAAAAACAGAAATTTTTCCTAGAAAATTCGGTTTTTTCTAATAACTCCGACTGTAAACTGGGAAATATCAACTTACCTGATTATAATATTTATCAGAAACTTTTTTCGTTTACCATCGCCTAAAACTTCAAAATGTAATTTTAAAGGATCAGAAATTAGAAATTTCTGAGGGCGATGGTTTGTTTGAAGTTTTTGAGA
>CAYJSY010000001.1:20748-36087 GCA_964372925.1 Candidatus Woesearchaeota archaeon | reverse complement strand
AAACATAACTATACACCTTCAGATAATTCGGGGCTATTAATAAGACTTTCATTTTACACGCTTTTTTATAATTTTTTATTCCTTTTTTGGATAAAATATTTAATTAACAATAGTTTAAATAATTAACTATAAATTTGTGTTTCGACGGAATGTTATTTCTGGATGCCTTCTAATAATATGATGCCAGTTCCAATCAGTCATTCTTAATTTTCTGCCAGTTTTGTCAATTAATTCAAATTTTGTTTTCATTATTATCTCCATCTCACCTCTACCTGATCTGTTCTCTCTCTTGGATTAATATCAAGCTTATCAAAATTTTCAGGAATAAAAAAAATCCCAGCATTAAACATAATTTCTCCTAGATAAGCTATCATAGCTCCATTATCAACAAGAAATTCATTGTTAGGAACAAAAAATTTAGCTCCTCTTTCCTCACACATTATTCTGCACATTTCCTGTAGTCTTGTATTACAGGCAACTCCCCCTCCTAAAACTAATTCATTTTTTCCTGTATGAGCCATTGCCCTCTCTGAAGCTTCCACAAGCATTGCAAAGATATTTTCTTGCAATGAAAAAGCTAAGTCTTCAGTTTTATACTTTCCGCTTCCATACATCTGCTTCAATTTAGTTAAAATTCCAGAAAAAGCAACATCCATTCCCTTAATTGAATAGGGAAGTTCTATATATTTACCAGTTTTAGCAAGCTCCTGTATTTTTGGTCCTCCAGGAAAACCAATTCCAATAACTCTAGCAAAATTATCAATAAAGTTCCCTATTCCAACATCTAAAGTCTCCCCAAAAACTCTGTATTTTCTAGCTGAATAAGCAATAATCTGGGTATTTGCTCCACTAGCATACAATAAAACAGCGTCTCTAGCTCCGGTTATCCTTCCTATCTCTAGATGGGCAACACAGTGATTTACAGGAATTAGAGGAATGTTTAAATCAAAGGCTTTTTTCTTAGCAAATTTCATTCCCGTGATTAAACAGGGGGCTAAACCCGGCGCATTAGAGATAGCAATTGCTTTAATCTCATTTTCAGAAATTCCTGATTTTTTTAAAGCGCCTTTATAAACAAGTTCAGCAACCTCTTCATGATGTTTTGCCGCATCTATAGGAATTATTCCGCCTTTTTCAGTAGTGTAACTGTCCCTAAAATTACATAATATTTTTTCTCCGTCAACTATACCTACTCCAAAAGTATGCGCGGTGCTTTCTATTCCAAGTATCATAAAATTTTTTTATACATTTAATTTAATAAAACTTTAGGAGACAGAAATTTTAATTTCTGTATCATAAAAAGAAATAATAAAATGAGTTTTTAAAAATACCTATTATCCGATATTGTCAGGTTAATATGATACACTCGGAATTATTAAAAGTCTTGCATAATTAATACAGAGCAAAAATAAACCTCTGCTTTTAAGCAGAGGACAAATCTTTCAGATTTGTATTTTCACTCTCTCTCCCAAAGTCCAGACAAACCGTGCCCTTTAGGACATGGTAAGACACAAGGACTTTGTGATTTTAATCAAATGAAAAATAAATGTTAAGTTGGCACTTGACTTAACAGGTGGTTAGATATTAGTTTATTTTATCTAAAATTTTATTATGAAAATATTTTGAAATAGTACATAATTTTTTCTTTATAATTTTTTTATGAATAGTAAAAATTCTATGGGGTTTCACAGAGCTTTTAAAAATAAGTCTTCCATACTCAAAATCTTTCTCTGTTATTTCAATGTTATCTTCATGAATTTTTCTAGTAACCAAACAACAAATCCTATCATTTGTTTTGTTTATTTTATTGTTAGAGACTATTAGTGCTGGTCTTTGTTCGTTTCCAGTAAGATCAGAATATGGAAATGGTATTAAAATTAGGTCTCTCTGATCATACATTATTCCACTCCTCATCTAATTCGTTATCCCAATCTTTTTTTAAAACTTCCTCAGATGCTAACATATTTAATATACTTTCTTTATTTTTGTTTTTATCTAAATTCTCTAATTCCTCAATTCTTTTTTTTATTAATTTTCTAACTAACTCGCTCCACTTTATTTCTGAGTGTTCACGCATTTTTATCTATATATTATTTAATTAATAATTATTTAATTCATCGTGCAGCTCTTCTGCTCTTAAATCTCTTCTGGTTCCTTTTTTCTTTAAAAGATAAAAGGCTTTCATTTCTTTATCCTTACCATCATAACCATGCATCGCATTTACTGGATTTTTGTTCCAAAAATTAGGAAAAATTAAACTTTCTGTATTAGCTAAAAATATTAAATCCCCATATTCCTTATTCCATTCAATTATCTTTCCATATTCTAAAGGAAGTTTTTTCTTTATATCAGCAAGTTCATTTTTATTGCCCCAGTATCTTGCCATGTCAGAATCAATAAAACAATTTTCTGTAATAGGAACTGAAATTACTCTTTTTACATCTGCCATTCCATGATCTGAAAAAATTAAATCAAAACTAATTTTAGAAATTTTCTGGTCTATTTTCTTTATTGCATTTTTAATTTGTTCGCTTTCGGTTCCATATTTATGCCCTAATTTATCTAAATCATCAAAATAAGTAAAATGGTGTTTTTTGGCTACATGTTTTTTCACACTTATATCAAATTTGTATAAAATATTTAAAGGGATATTGGTTGTTCTAACTAATTCATAACCCATAATTAATCTCGGCAGATTAACTAAAATCTCCACAATAAATATCCCAATTTTTCCAAAATTTTCTAGCCATAAAAGGTGTTTGATAAATTTAAGAGAATTTCTATTTTTATAAAAAACAGCTATAGTATTTGATTTTCCACTAAACAATATTTCTACACCTCTCCAATGACCAATTCCCATATCTAAATCTCCATGTTGGTATTTTTCTGTTAATGATTTTAGATATGGAGCATATTTAAGATAGCTAGGCTTAAAAGCATCAATCATAATAACTTTAAGCTTTTTCATGAAAAAGCTATTAAAAATAGGTTTAAAAAATTATATGTAGATTATGCTAACTAAAAACCTATAAGTTAGTTACTAAATATTTATTAATACTTTATCTGTTACAAAAAATGAGAAAAATGGAAGATAATAAACTGGAAAATACATACGAAAGCAAGAATTTGATTGTTAGAACATATTTTAGATTAAAAGTTATGACTGCAGTTAATCTAGCCGGTTTAAAGAAAAAGGACATTATTCTAGATTTTGGGTGTGGTGGGGGATGGTTGGAAAAAAAACTTGCCAACTATAAAATATATGGTTATGATGTTAATCCAAAAAAAACATTTATTAAAGATTATAAGAAAATAAATCCGACAAAAATATTTGCTTTAGACGTTTTTGAGCATATTCCAACTAAAAATATAAAAAAAATAATCGATAGCTTTAAAAAATTAAATAATAAATTTGAGATTATTGTTTCAATACCCACTGAAAATTGGATATCTAGAAAAATTAGAAAAATGGTAGGAAAGAGAGAAATTCCAAAAGAACACATAACAAAATATAAAGATATTTTGAAGATTTTAAATGATAATTTTAAGCTAAAAAAGAAAGTAAATTTTTTTACAGTCACTCACACTTTTTTATTTGAACACAATAATTATAAGAAAGTTAGGGACTATAAAGGAAGATTAACAAAAGAGGATATTGAGTGAATGATAATTATAGCTGTTTATAAGAAAGGCAGAGGATTTACTAATTCTTTGTCTTCTCCTATTTGAAGAACCTCTATTTCAATAAAATCTTCGTTAAATAAGTGCTTTATTTTTTCTATATTTTCTCTAATTTCATTTTCATTTTTATGAAAAAGTTGAATTATACAATTTGGTTTTTGTAAATTAAAAATTAATGAATTTGTATTTTTTGAAGTTTTAACAAAAGATTTTATCTTTTCTTTATTTTTTTTAGAGAAATTTCTAAAATTAATTATAAGCAGAGTAAAAAAATATCCTAATAAAGACATATTGAATTGTATTCTATTTCCAAGAATAATTTTTTCTGATTTTAGTTTTTTTAATCTGTATAATGCGCGTTCACTTGATATTCCCGACTTAATGGCAATGTTAATTAATCTTTCTCGGCCATTATTTGCAAGTATTTTCAAAATTTTTAAATCAACTTTGTCTAATTTTATTTTTTCTTTAGTTTCAGGTAATATAAGGTAATTTTCTTTATCTAGATTATTGAAGAATTTTAAAGGATAGAGTTCAACTAATTGGGGTTTTATTATTATATAGTCTGTAATAAAATGGTTTTCATCTTCAAATAATTCTGAAATAAACTCATCAAGTTCTTTTTCGTTTTTAAAAATACAATTAATCCACAAGTCATACTTTCCATAAATCTCTCCATAAGATATACAATTCTTACTTTTACTTAAATCTTTTGAAAAATATTCTGCCATCTTTGGTTTTTCAAATTTCAAAAAAAGTATCGCAATGGTATTGTATCCTAATTTGCTTAAATCAAAAATAGGGACAAATTTCCTTATAATCCCTTCATTTAGATATTTGTTAATTCTATATTCTACCTGATCCCTTGAAAGCTTTATTGCTTTAGCTATCATTGATAATGGTTCGTTATAATTATGATACAAATAATCTAATAATTTGTAATCTGTTGGTTTTAGTTTCATAAAAATATAAAAATCCTAATATATTTAAATCTTTCTAATTTTATTTTAATATTTTAGGAAAATTTAATGGTAAAATTTAGATACTTATGCGTATAAAATAATTAGAGGAAAATAAGATGAAATATAAAATAAAGGAAATAACGCCAAAAGAATTACTTTGTTTAGTTGGAACTTGTAATCAAATTTATGGGGGGATAAGAGAAATAACTACTGAAAAAATACTTGCTTGTGGAATCGCAGCTTGCCCTTCAAGTTATGAAGCAACAAAAGAAGGAGAAAAAGTTTATCTGATAGTAGGAAAAACGGTTAATCCTAATGATGCTGGATTAGAAAAGAGAGTTGGAGAGGGAGAGACATTAATTGAAGTTCCTAGAGAATTAATAGATAACAGAAGAAAATAACCATTTTTTATGTCCATAAATTGAAACCATATAATTTAGTATGTGGTTTATTTAAATTTACTTGTTTCAATTTTGGATCACAAGAAAATTTACTATATTTTTTGTATCCCAAAAACCCAACAAACAACCAACTTTAGTTTGGGTAAGACAAGAGGGTTTTTCTGATAAAAATTATCTAAACCTTCAAACTTTTAATATTATTATAATCAAACTTATAAACTATTACTAATGGTTGTTGGGTGTTTGGATAGGCTTGGACAGGAATTAAAACATCTTTATGCTTTTCGGGATATGCGAATGTCCATTGTTCCTCTTTTTCGTAAGCAGAAGCTACAAAATATTTTGGTCTTTTTTCCAGAATAAACCTGTCTAATTCAGACTCTCCGGTTTTTTTAATATCTCTTCTATAAGCAAGTTCAAATGGATAGACAGATCTTTCAGAATAATAAGTCAGCTGGGGAAGTCCGCTTCCTACTATAATATCTTCTGGATTTGAATTTTGCTTTATCCACTCTCCGGCCTGTTTAACTTCATAATAACTGGCTTTTTTTGATTCTACTAAAGAAAGCCCAAACTTATAGTTAGGAATTAATAATAACAGTAAACTAATCAGCAATAAAACAATTATAACTTTTTCATTCCAATTAAAATTTTTATTTAAATAATTACCTATTAATATTAATGGTTGGATAGAAATAAGAAATAAAAATGGAAGAGTAGACATTATATATCTCTGTTCTAGCTGAGGAGCAATATATCCTAAAAATAAAAAAGTGGAAATCAAAAAGAAAAGAATGAAAAATTTCTTTTGAATAACTGAATTTTCAAAAATTTTATCAAAACCTAAAAATAAGTCAGTAAAAAACAAAAAAAATCCTAGAATAAATAAAAAGTATATTGGAGAGAAAACTAATAAATTGTTATAACCATTATTATTGGCCTCCAGAATGTAAGGCAAATTATTCATGTATAAAAATAAATCAGAAAATTTAGCTAGTTCAACTCCGACCTCCCCCGTTTTTGAAACTCCCTCTACGCCTAGATAATAATTGGCTAGATCTAGTGCAGGATTTCCAAAATGCAAGCTATAAAGAATAATGTGAGGAATTAAAAAGATAAAAAATACTAAGACTGATAACCATAAATCCTTATTTTTGAAAAACTTCCATTTTTCTTTTACAATTGCAAATGCTAAAAATGTCAGACTAAATATTAAAAATTGCATTCTCATTAAAATAGATAATGCGTAAAATATTCCAAATAGTATAAAATATTTTCTTCCCTTATTCAAAACATAACCATTCCAAAAAAATAATAAACTTGTTAAAAATAAAAAAGTTACAGGAAGATCCGTAAGAAGCCTTCCAGTAAAAAACATAAAAATCCATGAAAAAGTTAGAGCCAGACTTGTTAGTAAGGCCATTTTTTTGTCAAACATTTCTTTTATTAGAAAATAATTAACAAAAACAATTCCTGTAGATAGTAATACAAGTAAAAATCTAATTGACAATTCGCCTAGCCCTATTTTAAAAAAAAATGCCCCTATTAAAGCCCATAAAAATCCTCTTCTGTAATACCATATATCTATTAAATTTTTATTAACTCCAGCCCATCTTTTTGCAGCAGCCATATAATCAGCAGCATCCCACCATAATGCCTGATCATTAGTTTTTAGATAGATTATAATTCTAATAATAAAAGCGGTTAAAATGATTAAAAAAAAGACCCAGTCATAGTAATCATTTACCCATCCAAATAAGAAATTTTTAAATGATTTTTTTCTTTTTTCTAAAGGACCTTCTATTTCCATTAGTAAAACTAGAAAGGTTTATTTTTATAGATTTGTGTTTTTAACGGGCAATTTTTTTCAATTCATGATAAAGATTTGTTAAAAAAATTTTATTATCCTCTTGAATATAAATCATTTCTCTAGCGCCCATTCTATGAAAAGTTTTACAAAATCTTAGATAATAAGAAGGGTGTTCTTTTGGAGGCTCTTTTTCACTTTTCCAATCCCATTCTCCTACTCCCTGAATATCATTAATAACTATTAAAAAATCATCTATTTTTTTGTTTTTTTGTAAGGCAACATTTCTAGACATTGATAAGGCTTTTTCAAAAACCATCGGAGAGGCTATTGAAGAGCTTACTGACAGATAAACTCCTCCTTCTAATTTTGATACCGAGTTTACAAATTTGTAAAAGTCTATTCCAGATACTTTGCCTGTCGCCTCAAAATTACATAACGGATGAGCATAGATTATATCCTGACCTAAAGAGGGATGGATAGTAAAAGGAATTTTTTTGTTATATGCAGATGCCTGAACACTATACTCTTTGAATGGGTGTTTTAAAATTAAATCACGATTTAAAGATATGTCATATTCATCTAATTTATCTATTATATCGTAAGAAAATAAACTTGGAATATATAATCTATCGTTATGAATCATTTCCCCAATTGACTCGCCATATCCTTTATTTCTTAAAGCACCGGAGATTATAGCAAGATTTTGATATTTCCCGGTTTCATCCCATAAGCCAAATTGTCCTTTTTTGACATACTCTCTAACATCTTCTTCTGTTTTTCCTTGATAAGCAAACTCCCAATCATGAATAGAGCCCGCACCATTAGTCGCTAGATGAGTTAAATAACCTTTTTCGATCATCTGGTTTAAAATTAAAGATAAGCCGTTTTTTATTAAATGAGCTCCAAAAAATAGTATTATCTGTTTATTATCATTTCTTGCATTTAAAATTTCTCTAGCAATATTAGTTATTTTTTCTAAATTAGAGGATCTTTTGGGATTAGAATTAGGAGCTATCATTACCTCTAGAGAGGATTTATTTTCTCTTTGTGATAAAGGCAGAATTTTTATTTTTGATTTATCAAATTCCATTTAATTTTTATTTTTTTCTAAAGATAGAATCTTTTCTTTTAACTCTCCAAAAGATGGCGCATAAGTACCAATCTGTTTTATTGTTATTCCTGCGGCTAAATTTCCTATTTTTGCCGCATTTATTAGAGAGTCTAATGAATCGTTAGAGGACGATAACGCTAGGGCAATTGCTGCTATGGCTGTGTCCCCTGCTCCGGTTTCTTCAAAAGATTCTTCTGGAATAGTTTGAATTTTTATTGGATCTCCATTTACAGGAAATAGCTCCATCCCATCTTTGCCTAAGGTTATTAGAATATTAGAATTTAATTCTCGCCTCAAAAAATATCCAGCATCATCAATATTATCTGACTTAGACATTTTAAGAGCTTCATCTCTACTTGGAGTCATTAAAAAAATATTTTTGTAAATAATTTTAAAATCTTTATTTGTTGGCTTTGGGTCTATAATTATTTTTTTATTATATGATTTTAAGGCATTCATTAAAACTGGAGTAATCGCCCCCTTTGCATAATCAGATATTATTATTTTATCTGATATTTCTGCTATTTCTAAAATATTTTCTAAAGAACTAAATTTTTTCTCAAAAATTTCTTCTCTATCAATTCTTAATAGATGTTGTTGCTGCCCAGAACTTTTTCCTATTATTCTTTCTTTCATAATTGTTGACCCGGTTTTTTCGAAATAACAACTAACACTATTATTCTCTAAAATATTTTTCAGAATATCTCCATAAATATCGTCCCCTAGAAAACTGAAAAGGTAAGTGTTTCCCTCTTGAGCTAAATTTGATAAGTTTAAAGCAACATTTCCGGCCCCCCCTGGTTTATATATTTCTTTTTCTACATTAAGCAATGGAACCGGAGCTTCTGGACTTACTCTTTTAACACTACCATAAATATATTTATCTAACATAACATCTCCAATAACTAAAATATTTTTTTTGTGAAAGTTATTCAAAATCTCTTTTAAATTTTCCATATATTTTTATTTAAATGAGCCTATAAAAGTATTTTTATACTTTAGATATAGGTTTAATCATTTAGTTTTTCAAGCTCTTTTAAAACTTCATCTGCAGAAATACTTTTTGTTAACTCTTCATTATAAATATCCATTTTTTCTGGAAAAAAATCATACAATTTTGGAGCAACTATTTTTTTTAATAAATTATAACTCTCAATCTCATCTGGAGGAGTACAGAAAAATAAGCCTATAGTTGATTTTTTTAGGGCTAGTGAGATATGCAAGGCGAAGCTGTCTGAACAAATCATTAGTTTGCATTGATTAACCAAAGCCGCGAATTCTAGATCAAGATTATGGGGATTATTCCTATGAATGCTAATATTATTATTCTTCAACTCGTTTAAAATTTTTTCGTGTTCTTGAATTTCATCTGGGCCTCCAAACAAAATTATTTCATAACCTTCTTTTTTTGCTTTTGTTATAAATTCTTTTAGATTTTGAAGATGCCATTTTTTTGAGGGCCATCTATCTGCCGCTCCTAAATGAATTCCAATTAATTTCTCTTTATTAATTTTGTTTTCTTTAACAAAATCCTTAGCATATTTTTTATATTTTTCTGGAATAATAATAGGATAACATTCTTTATTGTATGGTAATTCAGCAATATCAAACATCATTTCTTGATATGTTTTTTTATTATTTATTTTTGTTTCATCATCAAATACTGTATTAAGGTAATATTCCCCTGCTAAATTAAACGAGGATACAAAATTATCTTCTTTGTAAAAACCATATTTTTTATTAGCAGCTATACTCTTTATTAAATCTGTTGCTTCATTATCGATATCAAAGTTATAAAGAACATCAAATTTTTCGAATTCAAATAAAGGCAAAGAAATTACTCTATCAATATAATGAGATGTTTTTAGAATTTCTTCAGAAGATTTTTTTGTTATCCAGGTTATATTAGAATCAACAAATTTTGTTTTAATTCCAATTAATAAAGGCAATGTTCTTATGACGTCGCCTTTTGCATCTAATTTAATTATGCAGATTTTCTTTTGACTAGATTCCATTTCTTTTATTTATCGGTTTATATTATTAATTGGTTTATTTAATAATTAACTGATATGGTTTATTGATAACTATATTAATAGCAAGATTGCAAGCCAGTAAAACCTGCAGTTTTTATCACTTATAAGACAGTTATTTAAAATATCATAGATAAACTTAAAAGATAGCGTATATAAATTTTTATATGAAAGTTTATATTGCCGGAAAATTAACCAGTGAGAATGAAAGAGAATTTTTAGAAAAAATTGCTAAAATTTGTGAAGATATGAAATTTAAAACCTTTCTTCCTCATAGAGATGTTGGATTGGCTAAATCTATTAAAGAAGTTAATAAAATTTTTAAAAAGGATATTATAGAAGGTTTTAAAGATGTTAAATTAGTAATAGCAAATTTAAATGGCTTACATGTAGGGGCTGGAACTGCTTGGGAATTGGGTTACGCGTATGCTAATGGAATTACTTGTATAGGCATTAAGACAGATGATAGTGTTGAAAATGCTTTAGATAGTCTAAGTGCTATTCTGATAGCTAGTATGGAAATTGTTAATTCATTAGATGAGCTAAGAGAAAAAATAGGGGAGTTTAATAAAAATAAATAATACCAAATCTAATAAATCCTGATTATTAAATGTCTAGTTAATAGGTTTTCTATTTTTATTTATAAATATCTAAAATTTTATTAATAATATTAGTAGAGGAAAATTCTGGCTCTAGCTCAAAAGTTTTATACTGACATCCCCATTTTTTAACAAAATCTTTCTCCTCTTTAATTCTTTCTTCAAGCCAAGCTCCACCTTTAACGTGAATATTAGGTTTTATTCTATCTAAATATTCTAATGGTTTATCTTGTGGAAAAATCAAAACGTAATTAACTGATTTTAATTCTGATAATAAATAGGCTCTTTCGTTTTCAGGAATTATTGGCCTATTAAGACCTTTATTTCTTCTTACTGACTCATCATTATTTATCAATACAATTAAACAATCTCCAAGCTTTTTTGCTTTTTTTAAAAAATTAATATGAGCTGAATGTAATAAATCATAACTTCCGTTTGTTGTTACTATTATCTTTTTCTGATTTTTTAATTCTTCTGCTATTTTTTCAATTTCTTCTATTGTTTTTATTCTATTTGACATATTTAGAAACAATATAACCAATTTATAAAAATATATGTTATGTCCATAAATTGAAAACTAGATAATTTATTAGGTAGTATATACAGTTTTCAATTTTAGATCACAAGAAAATGTACTGCATTTTCTGTTCAGAAAATTCTTCTGAATGAATTTTCTGAATCCTAAAAACCCAACAAACAACCAACTTTAGTTGGTGGCAAGACAAAGGACTTTATGATACAGGAAAAAAGTAAACCTCTGTTTTTAAACAGAGAACGTCGCAATGAAGGCTACGTCTTTTTTCCTGCAGCAGAAAATCTTTCAGAAGATTTTCTGTGCCCTAAAATTCCTGAAAGGAATTTTTTGGTCTCAAAAACTTCAAACAAACCATGCCCTTTAGGGCATGATAAAATACAAGAAGTTTTTGATAAAACTAAACTTTAGTGGGATATCTTTCTTTTTCTAGAATCCTTTTTTCAATAACAGGTTTATCATCGGTAGCGTATAATACATTATCATATAAATGATGCCTTATTGCTGTTGAAAGTATCTTTGAATCTAAATTTTTGCTTTCTCTTTCACGAGAATATCTTATAGCTCTTTCAACTGCTAGTTCTGATTTTGGAAGAATTGCAAAATAAGGAGCTAATTCGAATAAACCCTCAAAATGCCCGTTTGAAAGCTCTATGAATGATCTTGTTCTATCTATATCTTCTAAAATTTTTCTTGCTTGTTCATTATTAATAGATAGTTTTATTAGGTGCTCTTCTGTTTCTTTTCCCAGTCTTTCATAGCTAAATGGCTTATTACTTTTGAGATATGATTCTGCAAGTTTATGTCCTTCTGGAACTAAAGTTACAACATTGAATATTTTTCTTAACTCTGCATTTTGGTTTCTATATCTATTTAAATCTTCTTCAGATAACCATACTTTTGGGTCTCTTTTCATTTCCTTTAAAGATGGGCCAATCCATTCTTTTGGAAACCTTAAAACAGACCTATCAAAAAAAGTGTCTGGAACATCACTATTATCTCCATTATAATGGCCATTCTCTTCACAATAAGCTCCAAGCTTTGTTCCTTTATATGGAGCAAGGGTAGATGCCCAGGCCATTGAAGGACCTCCTGATTCTTGCCTTAGCCTTACATTTAGTTCAACTAGTTCTAAATCTGCTTCTAGATTCATTTTTGTTTTTTTAGCTGTTGCTCCATAAGGTAGTCCTGTAATTTGTTCTGTCCTTACTTTAAAGCCATTTTCTGTTAAATATCTCATTCCTTCAAACATTAAATTTTCTGGCATTGCTCTATCTAATACCTCTTCTCTTATATTCCGATCTGCGGCTTCAATTGCAAGAGTTAAACCAAAACAACCTGCTTCTCTTAAAAGATCTAATCTTCTTTTATCTTTAGTCATCTCCCATCTCATTTGAGCGTGGTAAGGAATTCCAACCTCATCCATATAACGATTTTTAAATTCTACAAGCCATTCTTTAATATCAAAACCATGAACATCATCTTGACAGTAAAGAACTTTTGTTGGCCAGTTTTCAGCAATTTCTCTTGTTTCTTTAATTACATCATCTACATCTCTAATATTAAATGGAAATAATCTTCCATATCCTAGTTTATTCAGTTTAGAACTAGAACACTCAGAATTAGATTGATTAATAACGGGGAGCATTGATAGTTTTATTTGTTCTATAATTGATGGAGGAGCTGAAATATCTTCTGGTCCACTACTATTATAACAATAAGTGCATTTATATGGGCAGCCAGTCATTGTAATAAAACTTTTAATATGACTTTTTGCGTGTTGAGGATATAATTTATAAAAAGTTTTTCTATCAGGATGTGGAAAATTCTCTTGCTCATTCATAGGTATAATTCCTTTTTTTGCTTCTCCTTTTAAAATTCTTCTTAAAGAATTAAATCCCTCACTCATTACTACATAATCTGCATGTTTTTCTGCTTCAGAAGGAAAATAAGTTGCATGAGGGCCCCCAATAATAGTTGCTATATTAGGATAATCCTCTTTTAATCTATTATAAGCTTCAAATAATTGTAAATGATTTCCAGTATAAATATTAAAACCAACAACATCTGGCTTAAAATCTTTTACTTTTTCAAAAAATTCTTTAAAATCATGATTATTTACTAGATGATAATTTCTTTCCCATCCTAAATCTCGCGCTAAACCTCCTAAATGCAATAAACCCAGGGGCTCTATTACCGAATAGCTAGCGCCAAAAAGTATTCTTTTTTTAGACATTTTTTAATATATTAACTATTGTTAAGGTTATAAATTTTTTGTTTTATTTTTTGTTGACTGTTTCATCAAAAGGATTTGTTGAGCTTATCTCAACATCTCTCCAAGCGGGATCAAATGCTTTTTTTTGTTTTATTTCCTGAAAAGATTTGTAATAAATATATAATCTTGATATAAATAGATCCGCTGTCCATATTAATTGTGATAGATTTCTTGGTCGAATTATAGCAAATAATCCTCCCTCTCTAATTTCATTCCAAAAAGATTTTGTTCTTGGCATATCTGGAAATATTTTATTTATATTTTCATGAGCTTTTATTGTTCTGATTCTTTGATTTTTCCAATCCTGCCAATTGTCAGGATATTTAACATAAACCTTGGCTTTTGGGTCATAGATATTTTTGTAACCCTTTTTCCAGATTATATAAGGAATTACTGCGTCTTCTGGAACATCTAAAGGGATTTCTTTTACTATGCCTCCTCTTATTGCAAAAAGATATCCTGTTGATTGAAAAAATTCTTTTTTATCATTTAGCTTTAATCTTGTTTCATGAATTCCATCATAAAGCAAATTTGCCCAGTAACCAAATTTAGTATTATTTGGATTTATTGGTACTGGCCTTCCTGTAACGCAACCAGTTTCTGAGTCTTGGAAATTTTTTAGGATTTCTTTGACAGAATTTTTTGAAACATAGACATCTCCATCGCTAAAAATAAAAATATCTCCTTCATTACCATTCAATTTTTTTAATAAAATATTTAGAGCATAGCTTTTGCCATCTCCTGGATCAAGAAAAAATCCGACTCTCCTGTCTTTTAAATTTTTTTTTAAAAAATCCCTGACTTCTATGAATGGGTCACAAACTATAATCCTAAAATTTTCGTTTAAATCCTGACTCAAAAAGTTTTTTATAGCGTTTAAAGTTGATTTTGGCTCATTATAAGAGGTTATTATTATGTATATCATATTTGTATGAAGTTTGTATGAAGTGTGAGTGTTTTAATTAAAAGTCTCGAAAGGATAATCATCTGGTCTTATAACAACAAGTTTTTCATTTTTTTCATCTGAACAAACAATTCTTACCTTCCTCTTACCTTGCTTTCCAATATCTGATATTTCAATCTCTTCTATAATAAAAATTTTCTCAGCTATTTTTATTTTATCCCCTTTTTTAAGATCTTTGGCTTGCTTTTTCATTACTTCAGATAAAAAAACAAACTTATAAAGTTTGTTATAATTGTTTTATAATGGGAAATAATAATGCGATAGTATTATGTTCTGGAGGTTTAGATAGCGTTGTCACTGCTTATTATGTAAAAAAAATAATCAAATACAAAAAAATTATCATCATTTTTTTTAACTATGGGCAGAAAACCTTGAATCAAGAAAGAACTTTCAGCAAGAAATGCGCTAATAATCTTAATGCCGATTTTATAGAGATAAAACTGAACAATATAACAGGCTTGCTAAAAGATAGTAAGATTATAAGAAAGATTGATAGAAAAGAATTAAAAAATTCAAAAGAAGAAAGCGATAAATTTTATGTTCCTTTTAGGAACTCGCTTTTTATTTTTAATGCTTTATCATTTGCAGAATCTTTGCAATTGAGGGATAAAAAAACTTATGATATTTTTGTTGGATTCAAATGCGAAGGAAAAGAAGCATATCCTGATACGACTTCTGAATATTTGAGATTAGTAGTTAAAATGATTAGTTTACATAACTTTAAAGGAAATATTTTTTCTCCATTAATAAAAAAAGATAAAGAGGATATAGTTTTACTAGGAAAGAAGCTTGGAGTAAACTTTAAAAAAACTTATAGCTGTTATGTTGGGGGAGGAAAACATTGCGGAACTTGTTTAGCTTGTAGATTAAGGCAGGAAGCGTTTTACTGGGCTAATATTAAAGATATTACCAGATATAAAGAAAAGATGAAGGACTTTAGGGTGGCTTGATAAAGTTTTATTTCTTTAACAACC
>CAYJSY010000001.1:0-20648 GCA_964372925.1 Candidatus Woesearchaeota archaeon | reverse complement strand
AGAAAAGATGAAGGACTTTAGGGTGGCTTGATAAAGTTTTATTTCTTTAACAACCCTTTAGATTAATACTAATGATTTAAAATTGACCTTGCTAGGTATAACCCTTCATCAAGTTCTTCAACGCGAAATCCAGTTAACTCTCTAATCATTGAATGCTCGTGTGGATTGCCCTCTTTTTCAATTACAGTAATTATCGGTTTTCTTGCAACATCAGCCCATCCATATTCAATTACCGTTCCAATGGATATTTTTTTTGCTCCAAGAAAATTAACTAACATTATGTTGCAAGAAGTGACATCAAATCTATCTCTCGTAGTAATGCCTTTCTGAGAACTTAAAAAAGTGCTATATTCGTCAGAGATATTTTGTTCTAAAGATAGGTACTCTTTTCCGCGCATTGGCGAGGCCCCAATAATTCCCTATTCTTTAAGTTTGGATTTCGCATATTCTCTCCAATCATTACAACCTTTATAATCTAATCCAGTAATTGGACCCGCTAAGTAAACTGTTTTCATATAACTAGATTTATTGGTTTAATATTTAAACATTTATGTTTTCTCATAATAATTTTAGATTAGTGAATGCTTTGTTTTTGTTTTGCTTAATTAGTTAACAACCTTTCATACTCATTCATATACTCTTTATAAATAATATCCCAGTCATAATTTCTTGCTTTTTGTAAATTATTTTTGGATATTTCTTCTCTTAATTTTTTATTATCTATTAAATGGAGAATTTTATTCTGTAAATTTTCAAGATCTCCATAATCAACAAAAAAACCATTTTCAGGCTGTTTCATCTCGTAGGGAATGCCGTTGACAGGGCTTGCTATTATAGGCAGGCCCGAAGCCATAGCTTCAAATAAAGTTAGTGGCAAGCCTTCTCTATAACTAGGAAGGACATAAACATCAGAAGCTTGATACATTTCAGCTACCTTTTCTTTTCCTCTTATCGGCCCTAGATAATACATATTATTATAATCTTTAATTAACTTTTTTACCTCTTCTGCTTTTCCTTCATCAGGCCCAACCCAGACAAAAGCTATATCTTTTCTTTTTTTTGTTAGTTCAATAGCTGCCTTTGCTAATATCTCGGGTCCTTTTGTCGGATTAAGCCTTCCAAAAAATAAAACAAGATATTTTTCCTTAATATTATATTGCTCACGAAATTTATTATTAGAAATTTTTTTAAATAAAATACTATCCATGCCGTTTCTTATAACTGTTATTTTTTCTTTATCATTTTTATTGTTTTTAACATATTTATTTAGAATATCCAGTTCCCAGGGAGTTATTGGAATAATTTTATCAATAAAATTAAAAGATAGTTTGTTAAAAAATAAGTCGTTTAAAAATAAAAAAGGTTTTAAAATTTTAGGTCTGAATGAATTGTCAGTCCATGGGCAGTGAGTTGTGTGTATATGCTTGAATTTTTTTATTTTTGACAAAATTTCAGTAATTAAAATATATAAATGTCCTGAAACGTGCGTATGGACAACATCAAATTTTACATTATTTTCATCAAATCTCCATAATAATGATGGCCAGATAAAGGTGTTTAGAGATAATCTTGCTATATAGGGTAGCCTATGAACATGAACTCCTTCTATAACCTCTTCTTTAACTTTTATTCTTGAATTTTTGTCTGAATCACAACAAAGAACATGAACTTCATGTCCTTCTTTAACCTGCCTTTTCGTCAGTTCATACATTACCTGTTCAACTCCCCCAAAAGTAGGAAGATAAAACATGCTTACGTGGCAGATTTTTAGTTTTTTCATTTTTTGTTAGTAATTAGTTTTTTGGTAATGGCTTTATTTTGTTAAATTATTATTAAAAATTTTTATCTCTTCCCCTGAATGTTTTTCTAAATCTTTTCTATTAAACAACAAAAAACATCTATGCATTTTTAATTTAAAACCACTCTTTTAACCATAATTCTAGACTTATTAACATCCATAATTTTTGCCCAAATTTTTCATCTTTGTTCTTTACTTTATCAATCCATTCTTTTAAATTTTCTTGATTTAGAATATTTTTTATTTTTGAGTTATTAGAAAGAAGCAATTTTTCAGCTTCTTCATAAAGATTTTCTTTAAACCATTTGTTTAAAGGCAGAGGAAATCCTTGTTTTTTTCTATAAGCAATTTCTTTAGGTATATAACTTTCTGAAATTTTTTTTAACAAGTATTTTGGTTCATCATGAATTTCTGCTATTTCATCAGAATTTTTACTTTCAGCAATTTTAAAATCTTCTTCACTTTTCCATGGATTTTTTAGATTAAATGGTATATTATAAACTAGATTAACTAGCCTATAATCGACAAAGGGGCATCTTGCTTCTACTGAACTTGCCATTGACGAATTATCTAACCTGTCAAATAATCCCGGAAGATGCAATTTGATGAATATATAAGATATTTTTTTGTTATATGGTAGATTATTATCAAAAAATTTTTTAAAAAAATGTGAAGATTCTGTTTTAAAATCTTCTTTTAAAATAAAATCTTTTTCATCATCTGGAAAATAATTATAAAGAAATAAAAAATGGTCTAGTTCATTTTTGAAAGAACGGCCATTATATTTATTGAATAAAGATTTATTATTTTTATAATCAAAATTAATTTTTTTCATTCTATCATAATCATAAGGAGCCCTGAAAATTTTGCTATATCCTGCAAATATTTCATCTGCTCCTTCTCCAGATAGGATAACTGTAGATGATTTTTTTATTTCCTTAAATAATAGATATAGTGCTATTTCATTAGGAACGCCTATCGGCTCGTCTTTCTTCTTGCTGTATTCTATCATTATGTTTAAAAAATTCGATAAATCAATTGTAACTTCTTTATGTAATGTATTGCAGTGATTTGCCAACATTCTTGCAAAAAAAGTTTCGTCAAATCCTTCTTCAGGAAATTTTACTGTGAATGTATTTATTGGTTTATTATTAATTTTAGCCATTATTGAAGATACTAAACTTGAATCTAAACCTCCAGAATTAATACTGCCAATTGGAACATCTGAAACTTGTCTTAAAGAAATAGAATTTATTAATAATTCCTCTACAATTTTTTTTGCTTCATTTTCATTAATATCTTTTTCACTATTTTCCAGATCCCAATACTCATAAACTTTTTCTATTCTTTTATTTTTTAAATCATAGATAATATTGTGCGCTGGAAGAAGCTTGAAAACTCCATCGAACATAGTTTCTTCTCCTAGAACATATCTGTAAGATAAAAACAAAGAAACAGCTTTTTTATTTAATTTTTTTTCAATGCTATGAACAAATAAAGGTCTAATTTCAGAACTAAAAATTAAATCATCTCCCTTTAAAGTGTAATATAATGGTTTTTTACCAAATCGATCTCTACTTAAAAATAATTTGTTTTTTTCTTTGTCATATATTGCAAAAGCCCACATTCCATTAAACTTATTTACACAATCATATCCATATTTTTTATAGGAATAAATTATTATTTCTGTATCTGAGTCTGATTTAAATTTGTAATCTTTTTCTAATTCTTTTTTTAACTCTTTAAAATTATAAATTTCTCCATTGAAAACCAGAAAAATTTTATTTTCACTATCTGACATTGGTTGTGACGCATTTTCAGATAAATCTATTATTTTAAGTCTTCTATGGCCAAGACTTGCTTGATTGTCAGTATAAACTCCCTGACCGTCTGGACCTCTATGTTCTAATAAACAATTCATTTTTTGAATTAAATCTTGATTTTTAAAACTAAATCCATTTATTCCACACATCTTAATTTTTAGAAAAAAGCTTATTTAAATATTTGTGGAATTGGAATGGATGATGCTGATTAAATGAAATGAATAATGATTGATTATTAATATGTATCCATTATTTACTTAACCCTTTATATTATAAATAAACAAGATTGTATGGCTTATTTTTATATCCATAAATTGAAAACCGGATAATTTATATAAGACATCTTATTCGGATTTTTTTATTGAAGTTTTTTGTTTTAAAAACAACGCATAATCAAAAAAAAGCTCTCCGAACAACAGACCATATTCCATTATAACGGTTATATAAATTATCAATACAGGATTAATTAACATTATCATAGGAATTATCCAAAACCATGAAGCCAAATCATACTTTCTTACTAAAGAGATGGTAAATGAAAGTTTTTTTGCTTCATTTGTTTCTGTAATTTTTAAACCATATTTTTCTGTAAATTTTCTTCTTGCGAATTCTCTACTCATATATCCTGTAACACATAAAAATCCTAAAATAACATTATTAGTTATTATGCCTAAAACGATAAAAAATCCTGCATGAAAAAATAACCAGTCTGCTATTATGTCAGAAAATCCTCCAATTGAGCTAAAGGTGTTAGTTCCACGGGCGATTTTTCCATCAATAGTATCTCCAATATTTCTTAATGTTATTAAAATAGCTACTATTACTAATCCCATGTAGCTTCTGTAAAAATACATTACAACTATACCTAACATTCCTAAAATAAAAGTTATTAAAGTGGCCATGTTAGCAGTCAAAGCAAATTTATCATAAAGAAACTGAGCTATTCTCGCTGTGTAAGGATCTAAAATCTTAGAAATATAGACCGGATTATCTGAATATACACATTTATTTATATCAAATCTTTTCTTTTTTTCATTTTTCATTTTTATAATAATAAAAGATTACTTAAAAGCCTTTAGTCATTAGATCCAACTTTGATATACCAGAATAGTAATATGCTTTATAAATGATATAAAACAACAATACTTAAAAAATGTTATTTATAAATTTCTAAATGGGAAAACCAATTGTGGGTTATACTACCGGAGTTTTTGATTTATTTCACATAGGGCACGTTAATATTTTAAGAAATGCTAAAAACCTATGCGATTATTTGATAGTTGGAGTTAGTACCGACGAGTTAGTTTCTTATAAACAAAAAAAAGCAATTATTCCATATGATCAGAGAGTAGAAGTTGTTAAATCATGTAGGTATGTAGATGCGGTAATAGCACAGGAGGATATGGATAAATTCAAAATGTGGCAAAAATTAAAATTTGACATAATCTTTGTTGGAGATGATTGGTTTGGGACCAAAAAATGGAAAAAGATAGAAAAAGAGTTTAATAAAGTTGGAGTCAAAATTGTTTATTTTCCTTATACTAGATCTGTTTCTTCTACACTAATAAATGAAATTCTTGAAGAGAGAAGAACCAATATAAATAAAAAAAACAATAAACAAAATATTAATGATAATAAGCTTAAAAAAAGCAGGAAGATGATTAAAAAAAGTAAAAGAGTAAAAAACGGTGATTATGATTTTGATAATTATGAAGAGGTTTATTAATAATTAATTTTATAAATAAAATGAATCCAAAAGTCTCTGTTGTTATTCCAGTTTACAAACCAGAAAAACAGGTTTTTAGTAGATTAAAAGAAATGCTTTCTAGGCAAACCGTTCCTGTGGAGATAATTGAAAAATGGAACAACCCAGAGGCTGTAAGTATGAATCTGGGAATTAAAGAGTCTAGAGGCGAGATAGTAGTTATTTTAGCTCAAGATTGTATTCCCTCTAGTCGCGATTATATTGAAAAACTTATAAAACCACTAGAAAATAAAAATGTTGTTGCTAGTGTTTCTGATTTATTATTACCTTATAAATACTGGAAAAAAAGACCGTTTTTGGTTAGGATGTTTACTATTAATGATTTAAAACTTAGAAAACCGGATATGAACTTAAGCTCTTGTGCTTTTAGAAAAAAAGATTTAGAAAAAATAGGTTTAATAAATGAAAATGTTTCAGCAATTGACGTAGACTTTAATATTAAGATTAAAAAAATCGGAGATATTATGAGAGGAAATGCAGTAGCTTATCACTCGCATTCTCACTATAATTATAAAAAAACTCTAAAGACATTTTATAATTATTCTAAGTTTAATGGTATGGCTGTAAAACGCAAGGGAATAAAAGAACATGCTTTTTTACAGAAAATTATTAGAGCAACTCCTTTTTTTGGATTTGCTTCAATATATTATAGATACCCTTTAAAAAATTATTATTATTTATTGCCATTACATTTTTTAACTGGAGCAATAATAGAACATATTATTAATGTTATTGGTTTTTGGAATGGATTTTTATTTGAGGTGGAGCATGGGGAAAGAAATAAAGAAGTTTTAAATATCAAAAAATAATTAATAGTAATATGAATGGTATATTAAGAAATGTTAACCAAGTTGGAGTTTAATATAATAGGGATAATCAGTTATTACAGATATTTCTATTAAAAAATAAAAATGAAAATTAAGTTAAATTTTGGATCTGGAAGAGATATTAAGAAAAGCACAAAAAATGAAAAATGGATAAATCTGGATATTGCAGAATTATATGGAGTCGATGTTAGGCATGATTTAACAAAATTTCCCTACCCTTTTCCAGATAATTATTTTGATGAAATTTTAGGTTTAGGAAGTTTAGAACTAATAAATGCCGATTTTATCAAGATAATGGAAGAATTACATAGGGTTTGCAAGCCAAATGCCATCATAAAAATTAGAAGCCCTGTGTTTCCTAATATGTGCTCTGCTCAAGATCCGTTAACAAAGAAATTTATGACATGGAATACTTTTGAGTATTTTGATTCTAAGAATGGTTATGATTATTATTCCAAGGCCAGATTTAAAACTATAAATAGAAAATATATCTATTCTTTAAATCAAAAACTAAAGTGGTTAAGTTTTTTTCCAAACCTTTTTCCGGTATTTTATACAAGATTTTTGTTTTTTTTATTTCCTTCAAATAATATTTATTATGAGTTGAGAGCTGTGAAATGATTTAACATCGATAAGTTGACATTATAATAGGCTCTTGTATAATAGGCATAGAAGCGTGGCCTATCATTAATCTTTCTAGTCGGGCTAAATTAATCTCCTCATATTCTGGATCTTTAGTCAAATGTCCTGATCTTGTAGATTCATAACATATCTTTCTTGTAATTTTTGGATTAAATCCGGCTTTTTTCAAAGAAAGAGCAATAGAATATGCTTCATTTCTATCTTGAATGCCCATCTGATTAGATAAATCTACCCCTTTAACAGCAATGTTAAGGAAAAAGAATTCTTTGGTTTTTATTTCTTCATAATCAATTATTAAGCTCATTTTTAAAAATATATTAATAAGTTTATAAATATTTATTTAGTTGTAAATATATCAATAAAATTAACCATGTTTTACAGTCCACAAATCACCAAAAGCAAAAACATCTTTCTCTTTTGTATCAGGATCTTTCGGATTATAAGGGCGGCTCATTACATACATTAAAGTAGCTGACTTATTTTCAAGAGGCATATACCCATGCCATACTCTTCTTGGAACTTTTATTAAGACCGGATTTTTCTCGCCAATTATAAAAGTGTTAATCTTTTTAGAACCGTCTGGATATTCTTTTACAGCTATATATTTAATATTTCCTTTAACACAAACAGTATATTCGTCGTGCTTTTCGTGTAAGTGAAATCCTTTAATTACTCCTGGATAAATTTCAGATATTAAAACCTGGCCAAATTCGTTTCCATAAATTGAATCATCTTTTCTAAGTGTTTCAAATAAGTATCCTTGGTCATTTGCAAATATTTTTAACGGCTTTAATTCAACCCCCTCAATTAAATCTGAATTTTTTATAGTGTTTGAATGTG
This sequence comes from Candidatus Woesearchaeota archaeon, assembly GCA_964372925.1. Taxonomy (GTDB): domain Archaea; phylum Nanobdellota; class Nanobdellia; order Pacearchaeales; family GW2011-AR1; genus ARS1285. The sequence continues at coordinate 12,953 of CAYJSY010000001.1, read as the reverse complement.
TTTCAAATTCAAACCCTAAAATTTTGGGTTCTGGTAAATGAACAATAAATCTCCCTCCTCTTTTCAAGAATTCTTTTTCTTTTTCCATAATTTCTTCTGCATGATTCCAGGCAAATAAAACGGCATAATCTGCATTATCATCATGAAAAACTTCTGGAGAAACTATAGGAATATGTTTTCCTGGAGTATAAAGTCCTTGCTTAAATGGTGTTGAATCAGAAATGTAATCTATTAAAGTTGAATCTAAATTACAATAATTTTGGATGATGATTCCTTTTGATGCAGCTGCATAACCAACTATTTTCTCTCCATCATTTTTTAAATTCCTGATTAAATTAGTAAATTTTATTTTATTTTCTTCCACTCTTTTTGCAAATTTAATATAAGTTTGGATAGAGTCTATATTTTTTTGTTTTTCTTCTTCTAGATATTTTCTTAATCTTTCTGTTTTTTGGTAAGTATTTTTTCTTGATATATAAACTCTCATTGAACCACCATGAACATCTTCTTTTACTGCATCAAAAATTTCTAAACTATGTAAAGAAAAAAGATTTGATAAAGAAGTAAGGGAAAAATACCAAATATGTTCATCGTAAATCTGATCATAGGCATTTGTTTCGAGAATGTCAATTAGATAAGGCTCTTCGGTAATAAAAACCCCATCATCTTCTAAAATGGTTTTAATTCCTTTTATAAAATCATGAATATCAATTATATTTAAAGTAACATTTGCTGAAAAAATAACTTTAAATTTTCCTTTTTGCGTTGAAATTGCCTTAGCTAAATTTTCTGTAAAAAATTCAGTTATGGTTGGAATTTCTTTACTAACAGCAACTTCTGCAACATTTTCTGATGGCTCAATTCCTAAAACTTCGTGATTTTCAAAATTTTTTAAAAAAATTCCGTCATTACTTCCTATTTCTAGAACTTTGTTATCATTATTTAAAAATCTAGATTCAATATCCTTTGCTACACTTGCAAAATGGTCCTCCATAAATTTTGAGGTTGAGGAAAAAAAAGCATAGTGTCTTTTTCCATGTTTGTTAGGAATTATATATTTATCATAAGGAATTATATTAATTAACTGAACCATTTTACAGCTTTCACAAAACCCAACTTCCATATTATAAAAAAATTCTTTAAAATTATTGTTAATAAGTTGTTCTTTTTTAAGGTAGGCATTTGCAGCAGGCATTTTTCCAAATGAAATAAATTTTATTAAAGAATCTTCATTACAGATTTTGCATATCATTTTTTTAGTTATTAAAAATTATTTAAATAGATTATTGTGATTGATTATTGTAGTAAAAGCTAATAATCTTTATATGGTATTTTTTATCATTTAATTGATGAGAATATTAGTGACTGGCGGCTTAGGCCATATTGGATCTAAATTAATTCGAAAGTATCTAGAAAGAGAAGAAATAGAATTAATTAGAATACTAGATAATATATCAACTCAAAGATACATCTCTTTATTTGATCTTCCGAGCGATAGAAAAACAAAAATAGAGTTTGTCGAGGGGGATATAACTAACGGGGAGATAGTAAAAAAAGCAGTGAAAGATATTGATATTGTAATTCATTTAGCGGCAATTACTGACGCAATTTCAACTTTAACTAATGCTCAAAAAACATTTAAAGTGAATTATGGTGGTACATGGAATATTTTGTGGGCTTCAATAAATGCAAATGTCAAGAGATTTCTTTATGCATCAACTACAAGTGTTTATGGGGAGGCGGAAGGTATTGTTGACGAAAATTCTCCAGAAAAAATGTATAAACCAGCTAGTCCTTATGCTGAATCAAAATTAGAAGCTGAAAAACTAATTCAATCAGTTGTAAAAGAAACAGGATTTCCTACCATAATTCTTAGAAAAGGAACTATTTTTGGAAAAAGCACAGGAATTAGATTTCATACGGCTATAAACAAGTTTTGTTATTTATCAGCAATGGGAAAACCATTAGAGGTATGGGATTCTGCGCTAAACAGCAAAAGGCCTTATTTAGGATTGAATGACTGCATTAATGCTTACAAGTTTTTTGAAACTCATGGAAATCCAGGAGAAGTATATAATGTTATTACAGATAATTTTGAAATGAAAGAAATTATAGAAATTATAAAAAAATATGTTCCAGATGTAAGAATAGAGATTGTTAAAAGTCCTTTATTAAATCAAAAGCCATATCATGTCTCAAATGAAAAAGTAAGAAGATTGGGTTTTGAATTTAGAGATGATTTGCAAGAGCATATTAAAGAAACTATAAATTTGTTTAAGGCTATAAGGAATTGATTATTTCATATAAACTCTTAAATATATTCAGCTCTGGAAAAGATTATGAAAACAGTAATTAAAAATTTCGGGCTTTTTAATTGTCAAAAACCATGGGTCATAGACCCATGGCATGTTAATGCCAGAGATTTTTGACAGACAAAGATTTACACATGCAAAAACCATATGTCAAAGACATGTGGAAATCTTTGGATTTATAATGGGAGAAATATGAAAAACAAAAAAATTCTTATAACTGGTGGAGCTGGTTTTTTGGGGAGTAATTTAGCAAGACGATTAATAGAAGAAAATGAAATTTTCTTGTTCGTTAAACCTGGAGCGGATTTGTGGAGGATTGTTGATATTAAAGAGCATAAAAATATGAAAATTATTGAAGGAGATTTATTAAATAGAGAAGCTATTGAAACTACAATTAGAGATAAAGATTATTTATTTCATTTTGTATGGCAGACAGACTTAAAAAAATCAATGTCACAGCCATTCGAAGATTTAAAAAATGATGTGGGTGGATTAATAAATGTTCTAGAAAGGTGTAAAGAAATTAATCCTCATATAAAAATTGTTTTCCCAAGCACTGTTACTGTTATTGGAATGCCTCAAAAAATGCCATCTGATGAAAACGAAAGAGAAAATCCAACTTCAATATATGACATAAACAAATTAACTGCAGAAAAATTTCTTTCGGTATATTTTAGTGAGTATGGTATTAAAAATTGTGTTCTAAGATTATCAAATGTTTTTGGAGAATACCAAAAAATAGACAACCCAAATAGAGGAGTTTTAAATTTTATGATTGGAAGAGCTTTAAGAGAAGAACCTCTGACAGTTTATGGTGAAGGAAACTGGATTAGAGATTATTGTTATGTTCAAAATTATATTGACGCTTTTATTTTAGCTGCTGAATCAGAAAAAACAAATGGAGAAGTTTATGTTCTAGGTTCTGGAACTGGAAAAACATTTAATGAAGTTGTTGAAAAAATAAAGGGGGTGACTAAAGAATTAACAGGAATAAATATTAGTATTGAGCATGTCCCATTTCCTGAAAAAGAGCACGAAATAAATAAAAGAAATTTTATTGCTGATTTTAGTAAATTTAAAGGGGACACAGGTTGGAAGCCAAAGATTAGTTTTGATGAAGGAATAAGAAAGACAATTGAGTTTTATTATGTCCATAAATTGAAAACTAGATTATAACAATATTTTTAAAGGGATTTTTAATGAGTGTGTTATGGCTCTTGAAAGAAAAATTGATGTATATTGTTTTGGAATAAATAATGTAGTTCAGATTTTACCGACAGGAAAAGTTTTACAAACAAATCCTAAGTTAACTGCTTTTATCGAAGAGGCGTGGAAGCCTAAATCAGAAAAAGGCTGCAAAAGTTCTTGGATTCCCCTTGTTACAAAGATAAACGAATCTAAGATTACAACCTCCTCTGATAAATTAAAATTTAATATTGAATCTGGAGCAATGACTTACGCGCAAACTCATGGTTGTTTAGAGGCAATAAAACAAGGAAAACCATTTACTCCTAAATCTATTAATAATTTATCTATAGGGGTTATTCCAGTAACAAAAGATGACTATATATTATTAAGTAAAAGAAATCCTAAATTAGATCATGCAGGTGGTGTCTGGAATTTTAATGGCGGTTATATGACTTCTTTATTAATTGATAAAGCTGATTGTGATAATTCCTCATTTGTCAATGATCTTAGGTTATATAATATGAATGAACAATTAAAAATAAGAATCCATAGACAGGAATTTTATGGTTTAAAAGAAGCAGACTTAGATATAGCTGAATGCCCTAATTCACTCGCCTTTGGATTTTATCATTCTTTAGAAATGGAATTAGGATGGGTCGTTCGATTTAATAAAACAAAAAATGAAATACAAGATCATATAAAAGGGTATGAAATACAGGGGCAAAAAGAACATACAGAAACTGCTTATATTGCAATAGAAGATCTAGACTCTTTATTATTAAATCAAGGAAATTTATTAAATGAAGACCCAAAAACTTATAATTCGTATGATCCTAAAGAATTAATATTACTTGATGATAATATTGGAGAATTAATTGGAGGGTCTTATTCTCAAATTTTTAATAGTAAATATGATAAAGAAGAGATGAACAGAAAATTTATTGAGCCATTAAGGAAAAAAGAACTTGAAATAAATATTAAAAATTCATATCCTTATAAATTTGCTACCTTATTCTAAAATGGAATTAGAAAAAATTGCTGAAATTGGTTTTAATTCTTTAAAACAAGCTTATTATGTTCAGAGAAAATTATTAGAAGAAGGGACTATAGGAAATTTAGTTTCAGTAGGAAAAGGAGAAGATAAAGCAACAGAAGGCGATTGGGAATCTGAAGAAGCGGTTATTAATTATTTAAAAAAACAGAATTTTCCTGGAAGGATAAATTCAGAAGAACATGGCCAAATAAATCTAGGAGGCGATTACTTAGCTATTTTAGATGGAATTGATGGAAGCAATGCATTAGTTAAAGATCCTCATAGTAGATGCGGAACAATATTAACCATTGCAGAAAATTTAAATCCAAAATATGATGATTTTATTTTTTCTGGGATTACAGAATATGTAACAAATAGAATTGGTTATGGCATAAAAGGAAAGGAGGTTTGGTTAATTGAAAATCCTGGAGAAAATGAAAAGAAAACAAAACTTCTAAATTTCCAATAAAAACGGGGGAAATTATTCTCAGATAATATAATAAAAATTGATTGTTATAAAGTAGATTACGCTAAAGGAATAACTCAAGGGATGAATCAATTTGAAGAATTTATGAATAAAAACCTTGTCAAAAAGTTGGAAGGAAAAATGAAAATAACTGGAAGTATTACAAGTAGTGAAATGTGTCTTGACTTGCTTTTAGGAGATGTTGATGCTGTTGCACATATAGTTGCAAAGGGTGTTTTTGAACCTCCTAATATGTATTTTTTAACAAAAGAACTTGGAGGAACAGGAACTGATCTTAAAGGACAGGATCTTGGAAATAAAAAATGGAAAGCTGTTGGAATGAATATAGATGGTGCTGTTTTTGCCAGCTCACAAGAATTAGGAAATTCGATAATTGAACTTTTGCAGATATAAATTAATTATAGATACTAATGATCTGCTCCATTATATTTTCTTATATCTTCTTTCTTATCATTAATCTCTTTTGTTTGCTTTCTTAAAATATGATCAAGAATTTCGGCTTGTTTTTTTGTTAGTTGTGAGAGTTTGTTTATTACGTCTAATGGTTCATCTTTTTGAGAAGGAAATTTAAAAATTTCTGCAAAGTCATCTGTATCACTCCAAAAGCTTTCTTCTGTCGATTCTTTTTGCCTTACTAAATTACTTGCCCGATACAAACTTTCAAAAGTTCCGGCGTCTGACCAAAATCCATTGAGAATGTTGTAATAACACTCCCCTCTTTTTACATAATAATCTATCGCGTCAGTTATTTCTAATTCTCCCCTAGCAGAAGGCTTTAATTTTTTTATTATCTCAAAAACTTTTGTGTCAAACATATATAAACCAGTCATTGCAAGATTTGATTTTGGATTCTGGGGTTTTTCCTCTACATAAATAACTTTATCGTTATCAACAACCGCTATACCAAATCTTTTCGCGGCTTTTAATCCAACTGATTTTAGAAAAATTCTTGCCCCTATTCCTTGTCTTTCAAACTCTTCTATATAATTTTTAATATTATCTTCGAAAATATTATCGCCTAAAATTACAACAACGCCATTGTTATCAGAAAAATCTTCTGCTAAAGCGAGAGCTTGTGCTATACCTTCCTCTTCCTCTTGAACTTCATAACTTAACTTAATATTAAATTCTCGCCCAGAACCAAGGAGATTTACAAAATGTCCTGCGTGTCCTGGACCAGAAACAATCATAATCTCTTTTATTCCCGCATCTACCAAAGTCTGAAGCGGATAATAAATCATTGGTTTATTATAAACAGGTAAAAGATGCTTATTAGTAACTTTTGTGCAGGGCATCATTCTTGATCCAGTTCCACCAGCTAAAATTACTCCTTTCATTTTTTTCTTAAAAAAATTTCGTTTATATGTTTTTGTGTTTTGTGATTATTATAATAAATCCAACAAAAATCTAACTTTTTATCATATCTAGTTTTATCCAGTCAATATTTTCTAAAGATATATTAATTGGGTTTCGTTTTCTCATTTTCCTCATAAATACCTGTGAAGGCGTTTCAAGTTCCTCAAAATTTAAAGCTTTATGAGGTTTAAGATCATTATACCAATTAATGAGTTCATTTTTTATAATAAAAATTTAATATATCCTATATATTAAATATCCACAATATTTTTAATGAGCCAAAATGATTATTTTTCATGGATTTTGAAAAAAAAGATTATGAAGAAAAGTATTGTGGAAAGAATATAATGGTAACTGGGGGTTTGGGTTTTATAGGCAGTAATTTGGTTCATAAATTAGTTAATCTTAATCCAAATAAAATAATTGTTATAGACAGTTTATTAAAGGAAGGGGGTGGAAATATAAAAAATATTAGTGGATTAGAAGACAAATTGGAAATTCCCTACGCGAAAAATGGATTAAACATAAATGATAGAAGGGTAATAAATTATTTACAAGAAATTGATTATATATTCAATCTAGCCGGTTCTGTAAGACACGTAGACAGTAAAAATTATCCTTCCAGAGATCTTGAGTTAAATCTTGGTTCTCATGTAGTTTTTTTAGAATTTTGTAAAGAGTATACTCAAAGTAATCCAAAATCTAGAATGAAGATATTATTTAGTGGAACAAGAGATAGTTATGGAAAAACTTTTGAGGATGACCTTCCCATAAAAGAAAACTTTCTAACAAGAGAGGCCACAGATCCACAAGGAATTAATAATCATTCTGCAGAGTTTTATCATTTATGGTATGGAAAAACTTTTAAGTTTCCGGCTGTTTCTTTAAGATTGACAAATACTTATGGTCCAAGACAAAAAATAAAAGATTTTGGCCAGGGTTTTTTAGGATATTTTATCTATCAGGCATTAAAAAAAGAGGAAATTCAGCTATGGGGGGGTGGTTTATCATTAAGAGATTTTAATTATGTTGATGATGTTGTAGACGCTATGCTAATCTCAATGGCCTCTGATAAAACAGACAACAAAGCATATAATTTAGGAAGCTTTATAAGAAAAAAAGGAAAATATCAAGACATTGGAAATAACATATGCAGTGTTGGAGAGGCCGCTAAAAAAATAGTAGAGATAGCCGAAACTGGTAGTTATAAAAAAATTCCTTATCCAGAAGAAAAAAAATCTATTGAGCCCGGACATGTTTATTTAGACGCTACAAAAATTCACAATGAAATTGGTTGGGAACCAAAAACAAGTTTTGAAGAGGGATTAAGACAAACTATTAATTTTTATAAAAAAAATCAAGAATATTTAGAATGATACCTTTTTTAGATTTAAGAGAACAACATAAGTTTTTTAGAGAAGAAATAGATAGTAAATTAGAGAGAATTATTTATGAATCATCTAATTTTATTTTAGGAGAGGAAGTCAGTAAATTTGAAAAAGAATTTTCTAGTTACTGCAGTAGCAGGTATGCAGTAGGAGTTAATTCTGGAACAGATGCCCTTAAACTAGCTTTAATAGCTTTTGGTATTGGTCATGGAGAGGAAGTAGTTCTTCCTGTAAATACTGCTATTCCTTGTGGAATGGCAATAAAAGATGTTAACGCAGAGCCACATTTTGTTGATATTAATGAAGATTATTTGATAGATGTTGATAAAATTGAACCTGCTATTAATGAAAAAACAAGAGTTATAATGCCCGTTCATTTATACGGGAAGTGTTGTAATATGGGGAGAATTATGGAAATTGCTGGAAAATATAATCTAAAAATTATAGAGGATTGTTGTCAGGCTCATGGAACAAGATATAGAGGGGAAAAAGTTCCTATAGGTAATATAGGATGTTTTAGTTTCTATCCTAGTAAAAATTTAGGTGCTTGGGGGGATGGTGGGATGATAGTTACTGATAACGAAGAAATAAATAATAAAATAAAACTATTAAGAAATTACGGACAATCATCTAAATATCATGCAGATATTTTAGGAATAAATTCAAGATTAGATGAGATACAGGCAACTATTTTAAGAGTGAAATTAAAACATCTTGATGGTTTTAATAATAAGAGAAGAGAACTTGCTAAATTATACAATGATTTGTTAGAAGATCTTAAAGAAATAAAAACTCAAGACTATAATCCAGAAAACAACTACCATTTATATGTTATAAGAACGAGAAATAGAGATGAATTAATGAGTTACTTAAAAGATAAACAAATAGGTACTTTAATTCATTATCCTATTCCTTTACATTTACAAAAGGCTTTTTCTTATTTAAAACATAAAGAAGGGGATTTTCCAAAGGCCGAAGAATTTTCTAAAGAAATTTTATCTCTTCCTATGTATCCAGAACTAAGAAAAAATGAAGTTGAAGATGTTTGTAGAGAAATTAAAAAATATTTCAGATAATAGGCAAACTTTATTTTTTTATGTCCATAAATTGAAAACTAGATAATTTATTAGGTAGTATATACAGTTTTCAATTTTGGATCACAAGAAAATGTACTACATTTTCTGTACAAAAAATTCTTTTTAATGAATTTTTTGCATCCTAAAAACTCAACAAACAACCAACTTTAGTTGATGGCAAGACAAGAGGGTCTTTCTGACTTTTAACTATATTTTTTTTATGATTATTTTTCCAAAATTTATCCTTTAGAGTTTTTAATACTATAAAATCATTTTTATCTAAACCATTCATTAAAAATAATAATAAAATATAAGCAGAAAAAAAGGTAATAGTTATCAAAATCATTGAAAAAGTAGTTATTTCTATAAATGATTTGAGAACAAGTAAAATAGATATGGGAATTATATTTATGTAGAAAATTTTAATAAAATCTTTATTTAATGGAATTATGGACGTATAGTATTTTCCGTGAATCATTAAAATCAGGTTAAAGATAATCATAGAAATAGCAGTAGCAATTGAAGCTCCGGTTATTCCATTCAAATTATCAATTCCAAAGATAACGGATTTAGGAATAAAAAAAAAGTTTAGAATAATATTTAAAATACCAACAATTAATAAATCCATTAATAATATCTTAGTCTTTCCAGCCATAGACAGTAATCTATCAGAGATTATAAATAAAGAGAAGAATAAATTTCCTATTAATAAAAATCTTAGCGCAATAATCCCTGATAAATATTCCTCTCCAAAAAAGAAGTTTATTATGGTTCCTGGAAAAAACATCATTAAAAAAAATGCTGGAAAATTAATTATAAAGATCCATTTAGCTACTTTTTTGCTTAATCTTTTTATTAAAAGTATGTTTTTTCTAGCATATTCTTTGTTTATAATAGGAAAGAATAGTTGAATAAATAACTCGGGAGCCAAAACTAATAAAGAGGCTATTGGTATGGCCGCATTGTAAACACCAACATAATAAGTATTTTTAAAAAATCCTATCATTAGAGAATCAGACCAGTAAAAAATACTAGATATTGTCCAAAAAAGCATTAAAGGTATAGAGTATGAAAACAAGTTTTTAAGAATCTCTTTTTTTTCATTTTTTTGCAAATTATAGCTAATAAAAATATCTGGAAGCTTATACTTACAATATAAAAAACCAGATAAAAAAAATACCAAAACTCCTAGAAAAAAAGAAAAGATTATAGCATTAGTCTTTAATCCTAAAAAAATAAAAAAAATAAGAAAGAATAATTTTGCAGAGCTCTGTAAAATTTTTTCTATTATCGCTTGTTGTTTGATCTTCTCAAAAGCTATCATAATATTAATAAAAAAAATAGCTAAAACCCAGATGGGAATTAGCAAACTAAAAATTTTAATGAAAAGAGTCATATTAGGATTTTTAAATATTGTTACTGAAATAAAATCAGACAGAAAAAAAAGCAGTAAAGAGCCAGATATTGTAGAGATAATTAGTATCTTATAAGATATTCTGAAAATATATCTTATTTTGTTTTTTTGGTTTGTGCCTCTATAAAAAGAAATAAATCTTAATACGCCCTCGCTTATCCCAAGGCCGCATACAGCTGCAAAAAAAAGCACTATTGCCAGTGATAAAGAGTAAAGCCCAAAAAGATCCGCCCCCAAATAACGAGCAATTATTATCTTGTATAAATAAGAAAAAACTTTTGAAATTATAATTCCTATTAGAAGAAAAATTGATGTTTTGAAAAGCAATTCTAGTAATATATTAAATTTTTTCTCTGTTTTAAATTTATTTTCAATAAATTCTTTTTTATTTGAATTTTTAATTAGTTCTGCCATATTGATAAAATAAATAAAATAGGATAGTATAAAAATATTAGGATAAAACCTTTATATCATAATAAAACTTTTAAAATAGTTTTAAGACTAGTAATAATGGACAATATTAAAAAAGTTGGAATTGTTGTTACATTTAATCTATCTTCTGGAGGAGGAGGACCACATGTTACCGTAGATTTAGTTAATGCTTTAAATGATTTAGGAAAAGAGGTTTATCTGTTAACACCATTTCAGTTAGATCATAAAAAAATAGAAGAATTTTATGGGGAATTTAAAATCGAAAAATTTTTTTATCCAAAAGGTATAAAAAAGTATTTCTGTAGAGAGAGCACAACATCAAGATTATTAATGATTAGGGAATTTATCGAGATGGCTAAGGAAGTTGATTTAATCATAGATATTGATGGCGGAGTTTTTCATAATTATCTTCCTCTAGATAAAAAATATGTTGTGTGGAGGATTTCCTGTGTTTATTCTGAAATGGAAAAATTTCCGTGGGCGATGAAAAGAAGCTGGAAAGGAAGAATAAAAGACTTTGTTAAATGGCTGTTTAATTTAAGAAGACCCGCGCCATCTTCAAAACACCATGTTCATGCAGTTGACAGGTGGACTGAAAAAGAAATGATGAGCTTTTGGAAGATGAAATCGACTCTTCCTTACTTATATCCCGAAATTAAGATAAAAGAATTTACTAAAAGAAAAAAGAAAAATCAAATTGTTGTTTTTGGAAGAATAGCTTCCAATAAAATGATCGGCAATTCAATAAGAATTTTTTCAGAAGGAACTAAAAAATTTCGAAACTACAAACTTATTATAATGGGTGGCGAAACTCCAGATACTGAAGATTATATAAAAAATTTAAGTGAGATAATTAAAGAATTAAAAATAGAAGATAGAGTAATTTTTATCAAAAGTCCTAGTTTTGAAAAATTAAAAGAAGTTTTGGCAGAGTCTAAGGTAATAATTGACTCTCAGGAACAGATAAGCATGACAATGACTTCTATAGAGGCAATGGCTGCTAGATGTGTTGTATTGGCTGTAAAAAATGCCGGAACATATTTAGACATTCTAGAGAGGGGAAAATATGGTTTTGGTTTTGAGAATATAGGAGATGGAGGAAAAATCTTAGAAAAAATATTGTTTGATTTAGAAAAAGGTAAAATAAGCAAGAGATTCATAGAAAAATCAGTTAAAAGAGCAAAAGATTTTTCTGGAGAGGTTTTTAGAAAAAATCTAAGGGTTATAATACATAATAGTTCTTGATTTTTAATTAATCTTTATATATTAAGGTCACACTTTATGGTGAAGCAAAAGAGCTATTCTAATTATTTTGAAGGTTATTACAAAATGCTATAATTTTTAAAAATAGTAGAAAAAATAAGTTTTATATGATAAAATGAAAAAGTTAAACTTTTCTTGTGGAGACGATATAAAGGTGGGTTGGGATAATTGTGATTGGCAGGAAACTAGCAGAAAAGATATTATATATTGTGATGCTAACAAATTTCCGTATCCTTTTGAAGATAGCACCTATAATTATATTTTATTAAGACAGTGTTTGAATTTCTACCAAGATCCAAGGAAAGTTTTAGTAGAACTGCACAGAATCTCTAAGAATAACGGAATTATTGAGATAGAGGTTCCATATTACAATAATAAAGGAGCTTATACCGATCTAGATTCAAAATTTTTTTTTAATGATCAATCATTCATAAAATTTGTAGAAGACAACTGCAGGATTGAGAAAAAAAATAATTTCGAATTAGTAAAATTAATTCTAGAGCCGACTAAATTTGGAAAGATTTTTCCAGAATCATTAAGGAAAAAATTAAGTTTGTTTATTGGAGGACTTATAAGTAAGATTCATGTTAAATTAAGAATGAAAAAATAATATGTAGAGAATAACTTTGAATTAATTCATTCGTGTCCTAGTTTTGAAATTAATAGAGGACTAAATCATGAAAATTGGAATATGGTGGTGATCGGAAGGTTGAAATAACTATTACCTCCCAATAATGCTTAAAAGCTAAATTTTCTAAAAGAAAAAATGCAAGATTATACGACTGAAAAAGCGATAGACTCAACGTTATCAGATAGAAAAGAAACAGATATTTCTAGAGATAATTGTAAAGGAATTGTTGGGATAATAGTAAAGGGGGGTTTATGTAGAGCAAATAAAGATGATCCTTATCAACCAAGAGATATTGAATGGTATGATGATAATGTTCTTAATAAAATGATTAGAGATGGAAAAATAAGTGATGGAACAACTGGAAAATTTGATG